>JAEVZN010000149.1 GCA_023392205.1 Pseudomonadota bacterium | reverse complement strand
TGGGGCCATGGGCTGGCCAGAAAGCCCGGCGTTCCGCGCGCCCTGCCAACCGGCAAGGCATCGAGCGGCCAGAGACTTCGGGCGCGCGCGCGCCTTCCAAACAACAGGGCCGGCAGAGCTTTGCTCGCCGTCATTGCGAGGCCTGCCAGGCGAAGCCGAAGCGCAGGCATGCATGGATTGCTTCGCTGCGCTCGCAATGACGAATACGCTATCCCCGCCGCGGCCAGTCCTTCAGCGCGGTGTCGATGCCCGCCGCCAGGATCTCGTGCAGGAACAGGATCACGCAGGTGCCGCCGGCGGCCAGCACCTCGGTCATGGGATAGGCATTGACCGGCGTGCCGGCCGACATGCCAAGCGCCTTGGCCATCTCCAGCAAACGGAACGCGATCTCCTTCACCTGCGGATGATCGTTGCGGCGCGGCAGTCCGAGCGAGACGGCAAGGTCGGAGGTGCCGATCTGGATCGCGTCGACGCCATCCGCCTGCATGATGGCGCGCGCATTCTCGACGCCGCGCGCGGTCTCGATCAGGGCCAGCACGATCAGGCCTGCCGCTTCGGCGGGCAGCACATCGCGCATCAGCGCGCGCACCCGCGCGATCTCGTCGGCGCTTTCCATGTCGGGCAGGATGAAGCCGTCGATCCCGCAGCCGAGATAGCGGCGCAGCAATCCCGTCTCCTTCGACCACGGACGCAGCAGCGCCACGGCACCACCCGCATGTGCCGCGCGCACGAGATCGGGAATGGTCTGCGCATCCGGCCCGCCATTCTCGCAATCGATGAAGATGAAATCGAAACGCCGCGCCACCGCCGCAACCAGATCGGCGGACGGAATTTTGACATGCAGCCCGACCGCCGGATCGCGGCGTTTCAGGCGGGATTTGAAATCGTCGCGAAGCTGCGGCATCGGCTCTCCCGTTCACCCCTTGCGCTTGCGGAACACCTCGATCACCTCCGGCACCGCATCGTCGTTCATCGGCGCCATGATATGCGCGCCGGCAACGCCGGGGATTTCGGAAATCTCCACGAGATAATCGGTCAGGATCGCCTTGCCTTCGGCAACCGGATCGGACGCCGCCTCCATGCGGTCGATCATCGCATCGGGCACGATGGTGCCGAACAGCTTGTCCTTGATCCAGCGTGCCGATTTGCCCGAGCGGAACGGCACCACGCCGACGATCATCGACAGATCCGGCAACACGCCCTCCTCGGTCAGGCGCTGCATGTAACGGCGCAGCACGCCGGCATCCATGCAGAACTGGGTCTGCGCGAAGCGCGCCCCGCCCTCCACCTTCGCCTTCAGCCCGGCGGGCTTCCAGTCCGGCGCCGGATCGACCGGCGCATCGGCAGCGCCGAGAAAGAACTCCGCCTTGCCGCCGATCTTCTTTCCCGACGGCAATTCGCCCGCGTCGCGCATGCGCGCCGCCGTCGCCAGCAGTCCGCGCGCATCGAGATCGAAGACGGGCTTCGTATCCGGCTGGTCGCCCTGGGTCGGGTCGTCGCCGCGCAGCGCCAGAAGGTTGCGCACACCCATGGCGGCGGCGCCCATCAGCGCGCCCTGCAGGCCGAGCCGATTGCGGTCGCGGCAGGTGAGCTGGAGGATCGGCTCGATGCCGTTCTGCAGCAGGATGGTGGCGGCGGTGACGGAATCCATATGCGCGCGCGCACCCGCCCCGTCGGTGACATTCACCGCATCGGCCAGACCGCGCAGCGGCAGCGCCTTGTCCAGCAGGTCCTGCGCGTCGCACGACACCGGCGGCGTGATCTCCGCGGTCAGCACGAACTTGCCGGATTTCAGGACGTCTTGCAGATGCGCGGCGCGGGCGCCGGTTTGGCCAGAGGTCATGCAGGTCACTCGCTTGCGAAGGACAGACGACGCCGTACAGGCCTCAAAGCTTCGCAAGCGTCAAGCCGCGGTGCAGGGTGGGCAATGCCCACCCCTTCACGCCGCCGCGCGTGCCGCAAAGTCCGGCGCCACCTCGCGCGCGAACATGCGGATCGAGGTCGATGCCTCCTCGAACGACATGTCGCCAAACATCATCTGGCCGAGCACATAATTGACGCCGCTCTCTTCCTGCAGCGTCGCGATGTAATCGCGCACGGTCGAGGCCGAGCCGGCAATGCCGTGGCCCATGGCTTCCAGTTCGTCATAGGTCTTCGGATAGACCGCCGTCAGCGCGAACGGAACGCCGGAACGCGCCCACAGCATTTCGATGGCCTCGCGCCAGATCGCATAGGCACGCCGCGCAATCGCCTTGGCCTCCGCATCGGTCGGAGCGACGGTGATGTGGCGGGTAATGCCCATCATCGGAATGTCGGAGGCCTTGCGGCCAAGCTCCGCCCAGTCCTTGCGATAGCGGTCGGTGATGGCGCGCGCCCGTGCGGGCGGTCCGAGCGAGACCACGTTCACGGCATTGGGCGCAGCCCAGCCGATCGCATCGGGATTGGGCGCGCCGTACCAGACCGGCGGATGCGGGCGCTGATAGGGCTTCGACTGAACGAGGTAATCCTTGAAGTTGTAGAACTTGCCCTCGAAATTCAGGATCTCCGACTTGCAGGCCTCCATGATTACGGCAAAGGCCTCGTGATACATGGCCGGTGCCTGTGCGGGATCGATGCCGTAGCGCTGATGCTCCACCACCGCCGCACCGCGACCGACGCCGAACAACAGCCGGCCCTTGCTCATGTGATCGAGCATGCAGACTTCTTCATAGACGCGCAGCGGATGATACATCGGCAGCACATAGACCAGCGGCCCGATCTTCAGCGACGTGGTGCGCTGGATGGCGGCCGAGGTGAACACGCTCGGCGAGGGCACCCAGCCGAGCGGCGTGGAGTGATGCTCGGCCATGTGGAAACCGTAGAAGCCTTCGCGGTCCATCAACTCGACGAGTTGCAGCCGCTTTTCCAGCATGTCGCCCAGCGCCTGGCCGTCCGCGTCAAGATGGTCGAAAATTCCGAATTTGAGCAAGCGCAGGCTCCCTGATCCGCAGCGGATGATGGTTATGGTGCCGCGTCCGGGCGGCGGGCGGAGACAATCGCAAACGCGCCCGGATTTCAACCCGGCGGCGTGCATGGCCGTATGGTCGCGGCCGCGGGGCAATCCCCGGCTGCCCCGGTTCCGCTTAAGGGGACGTTAGCAGGATTGCTTTAAATGATGGGGATCGTTCATCGCATTGTCCGGACCCGACCAGCCCATGCGCGCCCTCATCGCAATCGCGGCCATCATTCTGATCGCCTATGGCT
>JAEVZN010000102.1 GCA_023392205.1 Pseudomonadota bacterium | reverse complement strand
GTGGAGTACTGGCGCACAAGGCAAGCGGCTGGTCATCAAGAATCCGAATAACATTGTCCGTGCCCGAGCACTCCGGCGTGCCTTCCCGCAGGCAACATTCGTCTGGCTATTGCGCAATCCATGGGCCGTCATCCAGTCGATGATGGGCGGCAACGAAGCTGGCCACAAGAATCCGATGTCGCTGGGTGCCCGTGAAATCCTGCAGCACCAGGACCCGGTATTGCGGGCCGCGGCAAGCTGGTCCTATTCCGTCGCCATGATGAACGAGTTGCTCCAGCCCGGCGATGTCGTCACGCGATACGAACGGCTTGTCACCCATCCGCGTGAGGAGATTGCCCGCGTTACCGAATTGCTGTCGGTGGATATCAGCGCGAATGCGTCCGACGTTCCCGAGCGGCGTAAGGACGATTTCCGGCTGGCGCGCTACCTGCTCCGCCGCTCACCGGCACGAGCCCGCATTCTTGAAGCCATTGCGCCGTTTGCACGTGAACTCGACTACCCAACCGTGCCGCCCGGCTTTCCGGGAGATGATCGTGTAATCGCTGCGCGCTACTTCCTGACCTGGTTGAAGCGTCCCAACCGGATGCCGGTCTATGGATATCCGATTATGCAGCGTGTGAGCCGGATGGTGCGCGGGAAGTAAGCATCGAACCTCTGCCGGGCCGCTCGCATCCGGCGCCACCCTGTTTCCCTGTCTCTTCACTGGCTGCTAGGATGGCGCCATGACACTGCCAGGCTCGCCGCCGGCGAAGCAGCTCGCCGCAAAATTCCCGCCCGCAACGATAATCTACGTCACCATGTCGCTGGATGTCGGCGGCACCGAAAGGCATCTTACGCTGATTGCCCCTCGCCTGCTTGCATACGGCTGGAATCCGATCGTCTTCTGCCTGTGGCGGCGCGGCCAACTCGCCGCCTCCCTCGAAGCCGCGGGCATCGAAGTCATCGGGGCATCCGGTTCCAATCTGCCGTCACGAAAATGGACCCACGATGCGCCTAACATTGCGCTGGCATGGTTCAGGCTCGCAGCGCTTGTGCTGCGGCGGCGCCCGCAGGTGATCCATTGCTTCCTGCCGGTCGCCTATCTGCTCGGCGCACCGCTTGGGCTTGTCTTGCGTGTGCCAATCAAGGTCATGAGCCGGCGCAGCCTCAACCTGTATCAGCGCGGGCAATCCGCCGTGCACAAAATCGAATGCTGGCTGCACCGCAGGATGACGGCGGTGATTGCGAATTCAAAGCGGGTCGCCCTTGAATTGATAACGCACGAAAACTGCGCGCCGGAAAAGGTCGGGCTGATTTACAACGGCGCCGATCTTTCCGGGATAGCTGCGGCACAGCCGCAAAAATCATCTGACGGCAAGGCCACACTCACTCTCATCATCGTGGCCAATCTGATTCCCTATAAGGGACATGCCGATCTGGTGGCGGCGCTGGGTGAGATTGCCAATCGTCTGCCCCGCCGCTGGCAATTGCTCTGCGTTGGGCGCGATGAAGGGCTGGGCGAAGCGCTTCGCTATCAGGCGGATGGTCTTGGGCTGACGGACAATATTCACTTCCTCGGTCAACGAAGCGACGTACCGCAATTGCTCAAGGAGGCCGACATCGGGATCCTGTGCTCGCATCAGGAGGGGTTTTCCAACGCGGTAATCGAAGGCCTTGCCGCAGGGCTGCCAATGGTGGTGACTGATGTGGGGGGCAATGCCGAGGCCGTGACCCATGGCGAAACTGGCCTCGTCGTTCCGCCGCACGATCCCACAACGCTCGGGGAAGCCATCCTCGCGCTGGCGTTGGACCCGGTCCGGCGCGCGCGCATGGGAGCCGCTGCGCAAGCCGATGCCAGGCGCCGCTTCTCTATCGAGACCTGCGTGCAAAGCTACGACCGGCTCTATCGTGGTCTGATGCTTGGCGAGAAGGCCGGCGAGATCGAAGGGCTGGCCGTCGATCGATAGCTAACGCGTATCAGGATTTGCGGCCGACGTAGTTGTAGTGACTGTAGAGCGGCGCGGCCCCGCGCGGCACAAGGCGCTCCAGCGGTTGTAGATTGTCCGCGGCAGCGATATTCGGCAGGACACGAAAATAACGAACGGCTTCCATCGTTACGCCAGCTTCGGCGAAACCCCGCGCCATTTTGCCGGGCACGGTAATCCGCTCGTTGCCGTAAAGAAATCGCTCACCGGCCTCCGTCGTCCGCTCGATCACGGTGCGAAAGCCGCGCCGGCGCAACAACACGAGTTGCAATAGCGGATTCCATCCATTCGCCTCCGAGATCACTACACGGCCGCCGTCTTTGAGCAGAGCCGCGATGACCTTATAGACGCGCGCGCGCGGCTCCACATGATGGAAGGCCTGCTCCATCCAGATCAGGTCGAACGACGGATCTGGGGGAAGGTCGAAAAGCGAGGCGTAGCGAAACTCGAGATCCAGTTTGCGGCCAATGCCGTGCTCGACGATTTTCTGCCGCGCTTGCGCCACGGAAAGCCGCTCGGCATTGACGTCGATCGCAACGACCCGCGCCCCGCGCAGCGCGAACCACAGCGCTTCGGTGCCGCATCCGCCGCCGATTTCAAGCAAGACCGGTTCGCTCTTGCTGTCGATGAGGCGGCAGATTTCGTCCGATTGACCGCTGTAATGGTGCCGGACATAGCGGCCGAATTTTGAACGATAACCAGCATAATAGCCGTCGAAGACCTTCTGCTGCTTTTCGCCCAGCACGGGGTTCTCCAGCCACCAGGCGAGAAATGCATCGATGGACGCGAAGTCGCGGCCGAAATCCGGCAGCCGGCGCGGTGCGGGTTCTGCCTCTGAGCTTTGACGTGGTTCGGTGTACCGGGCCATACTCACATTCGCTCGATCAATGCCACCGCCCCGGTTCCGCGCAGGCCTCCGGGCAAAGGTTCGGAGCCAAGTAGCCTGACCGGCACCCGGTCGGCAAGCGCGTCGAGCTGCGCGGAGAGGCGCTCAGACTCGCCACGGTACTCGTAAAGCATGTAAGTCCACGGAAGTGCCAGTGCCGCGGCGGCCCAATCGCCCGCGTCCTTGTGCGGGCGATAATGAAGCAGAGTCCCCGCCTCACCGTTCTCGTGGAGATGCGCTGCCATGGCTGCGATCCCCTGCTGATCCGGCAAGGGTGAGAGCGAGAACCGCGTGCACCCCAGCGCCAGCAGCAGGCGCTCCGCCTCCGCCAATCTCTCCACTTCGACAACAGCGTGCAGCCACTGCGCACCGCGTCTCAGCATTTCGCTGGGATCGAGGGGATGGCTGCCAGGGCGCCAGGTGAACACAACGCGTCCGGCGATGGGCAGGCGCGCCGCTGCCAGCAGCCGCAGACCGGCCTCGGCAAATGCAGTCCCCTCTGCACTCGCCGCAATTTGCTTCCCGAATAACCGGGTATAGACATCGCGCGAGTCAGCCGTAAGTCCCGGAACGGAGGTCACGCTTGTATCTGCTGCACGCCATGCCTCGTCGAGAAAGGTCTTATAGCCGGGCAGAATGAAATTATGAATGTCGACATAAAGCGGCCGCTGGCGAACGGACGAGCGAATGATGTTGCCGTTGCCGTCGGGCTTCTGGAAATCGATCCCCGACCAGCCTGCCGCGCTGATCAGTCTGAGCAGCCCGTCTGTTTCCAGATCCCGCAGGCGTGTCACGATGTCTTCGCAATCGCCGTCCGCAAGCTCCTCTCCCACGACATCTTCAACGACGTAGCAAACCCGCAATTCTCCATCCGCCGTCTCGATTTCGAGCAGGTCGTACAGGCGCGGGGCAAGTCCGCTCGCATGCAGAAAATTGTAGGTCAGAAGCTGTTTGATATGCGGATATGACAGGCGCCGAGCCATATGCCTGCCGAAGCGCGCCGTCATATAGGGCTGCTCCGCGCCACCGTCAGCGCGGCTGATCTTGATCCCGCAGCGTTCCGGATAGCGACGTTGCAGGGCGGATAATGGTGAGGACGCCCAGGTGGCCGGCGGCAGGTACAGCGCGTCGCCCCCGACCCCGCAGGCTAGACCCCGCCTTGCGCAAACCTCTTGCAACGCTTCCGGGCGGAGCGCCTCAGCGTCGAGCGGCAGCTTAACACGGCTGCGCGGTTGCAGCGGCAAGGCCGCCTCCCAGACCGAACGGCTTTCGTCGCCGCGTGTGTTCGCCATCGCCAACAAGAATTGCAGCGCTGCGCCGGTCTCCAGCCAGGTATTCAGCGCTGCCACGTATCCCCTGCGTGCCATACGTCCCAACACCGGAAACGGCGCCAGCCTACGCCTCACCTCGCGGATCAAACCCGATGTCATTGCGGCTCGCATGAAAATAGGCAGGACGGCATCGGCTTCGGCCAGCTGCTGAAGCTTGCAGGAGCCGGCAGCCAAGCCATGCACATCGCGACGACATTCATACCGTCTCGACCAGCTCCCGCATGGCGCGCTCGTAGAGGGGCATACAATGCTCGTTCAGATAACCGCGCTCTTCGTCGCTCAGCAGTGACTCGCGCTGAGCCGGCGTGTGGTTCATCACGCCCGGCTCCGTCGCGGCAAACAGGGAATTGGAGGCGATAGGCTCGCCATTGAAGGTTGGCGTCACGAGCGCAGGATGGAAGTCGAGGCCGATACGGCTGCAGATGAGGCGCATGGACGCCTCCGTGTTCTTGACTAGGTCGTCGAAGCGCAGCACCACCACACGGTCCGGATTTCGGCCGCGCTCGCGGAACATGGCTTGAACGGAACTGTTCCATCGCGCCGCAGTCGCCTTGACGTTGGTCAGTTCGGCGGCATCCCTTTTCAGTCGGACAAAGGACGGATGCCAGCTCAAGGGCGAACGAATAGACGAAATGAGATACCCGTCGGGATAGGCCTCCCAGAACCGGTCCATGTTCTCTGGCTCAACGGCTATCATCGGCGTGAACCCGGACACGAACCGGGCCTGATCGATGCGCGTGCGCATGTTGAGCCACGCGTTGAAATAGGAGGTGAAGTAGGCGTTGAGCACGTCACGTGCACTTGTCCGCCCGCTTTTCGTGAGTGCTTCGCGGAACAATTCACGCTGCAATTGCGGCAGCAGGAAGAAGTTCATGCGATAGGAATTGTGACGACCCTTCGTGTAGCCGCTTTCAAAAAAGTCGATATTATTCAACTCGAAGAGCACACGAAACTGCTCATCCAAATCGGCGATATCGGTCGGCGGCCAGATGCGCTTGTTTGGATAGCCGATCTTCAACTCATGCGGATGCGCCAGCACTCCGGGATGCCCGTCAAAGAGCTGCGCCATCATCGATCCGCCGGACCGCTCCACCTGCGAAATCAATATTAGAGGCAGATCAACCGCACGATACGACGTCTTCATACGGGTGATCAAAGAAGTCAAATTGGCTGAACGTCCCTTTACCGCCTCAAAATATGGTCGATAACGCAACTTATCTTTTATCCGGTTGAGAGCTCCCCTTCGAACTGCCTTAGGCAGCAATCTCGCTGCCTTCTGCGCAACTTGCTGAATTATGTCCATTTTAGCCCCAAACCAATTCGGGCGCATAAATACACACGTGATGCCAGATTTGAAAGCCGCCGTTGCAAAACGCAATCGCTCGCCTGGGCGAGCCCGCACAGGATTGCCCTACCGGAACCCAAATTCCGCCGCCAAGCTCGCAAGACCCATCCAAAAGTGCAGCTACAGGGCACATTTAAGGGACGCGAAATTTTTCGGTTGCCCCTTGCGAGGCCCATCGATCAATCTGGGTATCCGCTAGTGGCGTCTATGAACCGCGAGCAAAGCCGTTTTATTGTTCATATAATGACATACTGTTACAATCAGTGATCGGGACACCCTTGTCCCAACGGGCCGTGTCGCCCTGGAGTCCTTGGCGATGTGCGGCATAGCCGGCCTGTTCCATTTGCGTGCGCCGGCGCGCCAACCTGCCCCGGCCATCCTCGCACAGCGCATGGCGGACACGTTGGCGCATCGCGGGCCGGATGGGTCCGATGCGTGGCAGGATGCCGAAGCCGGCATTGGGCTTGCGCACCGCCGCCTGGCCATTGTCGATCTGAGCCCCACCGGCGCGCAACCGATGCACTCTGCAGATGGCCGTTTTGTTATCACCTATAACGGCGAGGTCTACAATTTCGAAGACCTGCGCGCCGAATTGACAGGCCTCGGACACAGCTTTCGCAGCACGTCCGACACCGAGGTGATGCTGGCCGGCTTCATGCAATGGGGCGTCGAGGCCACCGTTACCAGGCTGATCGGCATGTTTGCCTTTGCCGTGTTCGACCGCAGCGCGCGGAAGCTCCATCTTGTGCGTGACCGGCTGGGCGTGAAGCCGCTCTACTGGACCATCGCCGACGGCACGCTGCTGTTCGGCTCGGAATTGCGCGCGCTGATGCAGCATCCTTCCTTCAGGCGCGACGTCGATCACGAGGCTGTCGCGGCGCTGGCCGCCTACAGCTACATCCCGGCCCCGGCCACGATCTTCAAAAACGTGTTCAAGCTGCAACCGGGCGCGATCATGACGATCGCGTCCGGCGGCGACGTGAATGCAACGCGTTACTGGCGGATCGAGGATGTGGTCCGCGGCCGCGGACAGGGCGCGTATGACGTTGCGGATGCGCGCGACGCCCTGGATGCACTGCTGCGCGATTCCGTACGCCGGCGCATGGTGGCCGATGTGCCCGTAGGTGCATTTCTTTCCGGGGGGATCGATTCCTCCCTCGTCGTGGCGCTGATGCAGGCGCAGTCCACATCGCGCGTGCGCAGCTTCACGATCGGTTTCGAAGATTCCGCCTACGACGAGTCGCAGGTCGCCCGCGCCGTTGCCGACCATCTGCAGACGGATCACACCGAAATCCGGCTCGACGAGCGGGCCGCCCTCGACCTCGTGCCGCAAATTCCCGACTGGTTCGACGAGCCCTTCGCGGATTCCTCGCAACTGCCGACATTTCTTGTGTCGCGCGCCACGCGCGCGCATGTCACCGTCGCCCTGTCCGGCGATGGCGGCGACGAGCTGTTCGCGGGCTATCCGAAATATGCCTGGCTGGAGCGGATATGGGGCAGCATCGGAGGGCTGCCGCATCCGGTTCGAAATTTTGCCGGAGGCACATTGGCGGCGCTGCCGGAAGGGCTGATGAGGCCGCTTGCGGCGCGGCTGCTCGATCCGGCCCGTGCCGAGCGCATCGGAGAGAAGGCACGGCGGCTTGCGGGTGCGCTGCGCGCATCAGGCTCCGATGAAGCCGCGATCGCACTTACACGCGTGGGACTCGACCGCCCGCCGGTGATGGATGCCGTACACGGCTATCGCATCGCGCCGCTCCCCGGTCTTGCGTCCAGCCTGCCGGACCTGATCTCGCGCATGCAGGCCAACGATATCGCGAGCTATCTTCCGGACGATATTCTCACCAAGGTTGACCGCTGCAGCATGGCTGTCTCGCTGGAGGCACGGGAGCCGTTGCTCGATCACCGGCTGGTGGAATTTGTCTGGCGCCTTCCGGAACCGGTGCATCATCACGGCGGCCCGAAAGGATTGTTGCGCGATGTGCTCGCGCGCTACGTGCCACCGTCGCTGACCGACCGCCCCAAGCGCGGGTTCTCGGTCCCGTTGTCGCAATGGCTGCGTGGTCCGCTGCGCGGCTGGGCGTCGGATCTCCTCGCCGCACCGGAATTGCAGAAGCACGGATTGTTCGATGCCAAGGCGGTGGAGAGGCTCTGGCGGCGCCACATCACAGGTGTCGAGGACAATGCCACCGGATTGTGGAACATCCTGATGGTGCAGGCATGGTCGCAGCGTTGGCTCAAGCCCTAGCCGGCATTGCGTCCGCCGATCTTCAACGCCGCGTTCGCTGCGCCTCTTGCGAAAGTCCGCCCTCGCCTTCCAGCGCCAGAAACGGATCGAGCCCGTGCTCGCGGCAGCGCCGCAGCACATCTTCGACATTGAGGCGGTCGGCGGACAATTCGATCAGTCTGGCGCCCCGCACCTCGTCCTTGCGGGTCTCGATCATCGCGATGTAGGGACGAAAGCCGACGAAGCTGCCCTGCGCGGTCTGCGCATTGATCTGCGCGCAATAATATTCGCTCTCGGCGGGTGCCTTGGGGAATTTGGCCCAGCGGAATTCCGCATAATCCGGGTTCGGGACCTGAGTGCGCACGGCTTGTCGCACCACCGATTTTTCGTGCTCGCTGAGCGAGCGCATTTCGACATTGCCGACACGCGCAGGCAATGGCGGCGCCGCCGCCAGCATGGCGTTATCGGGCACGCAGCCGCTGCAGCCGACCAGAATTGCACCGAGGATCAGAA
>JAEVZN010000547.1 GCA_023392205.1 Pseudomonadota bacterium | reverse complement strand
TTCCGAGATCCCCGGCAGGCGTTCATGCAGAACGTCCGGCGCCAGGTGATCGAGATGCAGGTAGATGTGGTCCTTGTTCTTGCCGACGCCGCGGCCTTCACGGATTTCCACGGTCATCGAACGCGACACCACATCGCGTGAGGCCAGATCCTTGGCCGACGGCGCATAGCGTTCCATGAAACGCTCGCCCTCCGAATTGACCAGATAGCCGCCTTCGCCGCGCGCACCTTCGGTGATCAGGCAGCCGGCGCCATAGATGCCGGTCGGATGGAATTGCACAAATTCCATGTCCTGCAACGGCAGGCCTGCCCGCAGCACCATCGCATTGCCGTCGCCGGTGCAGGTATGCGCCGAGGTCGCGGAGAAATAGGCGCGGCCATATCCGCCTGTCGCCATCACCGTCATGTTGGCGCGGAAACGGTGGATGGTGCCATCGTCCAGCTTGAGCGCGATCACGCCGCGGCAGCGGCCTTCCTCGTCCATGATCAGATCGATGGCGAAATATTCGATGAAGAATTCCGCGCCATAGCGCAGCGACTGAGCATACAGCGTATGCAGGATCGCGTGGCCGGTGCGATCGGCGGCGGCGCAGGTGCGCTGCGCGGTGCCCTTGCCGTAATCGGTGGTCATGCCGCCGAACGGGCGCTGATAGATCTTGCCTTCCTCGGTGCGCGAGAACGGCACGCCCCAATGTTCAAGTTCGTAGACGGCTTCCGGCGCGTTGCGGCAGAGATATTCGATGGCGTCCTGGTCGCCGAGCCAGTCGGCGCCCTTGACGGTGTCGTACATGTGCCAGCGCCAGTCATCGGGACCCATATTGCCGAGCGCCGCCGAAATGCCGCCCTGTGCCGCCACGGTGTGCGAGCGGGTCGGGAACACCTTGGTGATGCAGGCCGTCTTCAGTCCGGCCTGCGAACAGCCGGTGACAGCGCGCAATCCGGCGCCGCCGGCGCCCACCACCACGACGTCGAAGGAATGATCCTCGATCGGATAGGCCCGTCCATTGATCGACGGCGCTGCGCCATGCGCGCCGCTGCCATTCGTCTTTGCATTCATCGCGTTCAAACCCCGAATGACAGCTTCACGAGCGCGTAGACCGACGCGAGCCCGATGGTGAAACAAAAGAAGGTGTTGAGCATGATCAGTGTCAGCCGCAGATCGCTATGCACGTAATCCTCGATGATGATCTGCATGCCCAGCCACATGTGATAGGCGCTGGTGATCACGAACAGCATCAGCGTGATGGCGACAAAGGGCGAGCCGAGAATTTGCGCCGCCGCAGCATGATTGCGGCCGAGAACTCCGATCACGATGGCGAAAAACGCGATGGTCAGGATGACAAGCCCGACCGAGGACACGCGCTGCTTCCAGATATGATCGGTGCCCGAGCGCGCCGATCCGAGATAGCGCACGCGCGACAGCGGCGTGCGCATGGATTTGTGGTCGCTCATCGCACGCCTCCGATAAACATGTAGCCGATGATCCAGACCAGCAGGGTCAGGCCGATCGAGCCGACCAGCGTCGCCATCGTCAGCCATTCGCGCTCGACCGGTCCGAAACCGCGCCCGGTGTCCCAGATCAGGTGGCGAATGCCGCCCAGCATGTGGTGGATCAGCGCCCAAGTGTACCCGAACAGGATCAGCATCCCGACGATCGAGCCCATGAAGCCCTGCACCCGCGCATTGGAGGTGGGGCCGGAGGCGGCGGCCAGCAGCCACCAGGTCAGCAGCAACGTGCCGAAGAACAGCGCAATCCCGGTCAGCCGGTGCGCCATCGACATCATCATGTTCATCATGGGCCGGTAAATCCCAAGATGCGGAGATAAAGGCCGTTCGACGGTGCGGCGTGGGGTCATCGTCGTTACTCCAGTCCGGACGTCGGTCCGGAAATCGCGTCAATCCCGGAGCATGGGCCATTGCTGGAAAGACGGGCGGCCGCCGGGAGGGTTTGGTCTTGGCTGCCTTAGAACCAGCCAAATTTCGGAAACGGCGAACTCATATGCGAAATATCATGCAATGCAATAAGCATTTGGAGTAGGCTACCTTCGTCGTTTCCGAAGGCTATTGCCACAATTTAAACTGTTCCAGGGTCGCGATGCGGTTCGATTTGCCCGATCTGAGCCTGTTCCGGCATGTCGTCGAGGCCGGCAGCATCACCCAAGGCGCGGCCCGTGCCAATCTTGCGCTGGCGGCTGCCTCCACGCGCATCCGCAATATGGAGGACGCGATCGGCGCGCCTTTGCTGATTCGCAACCGCCAGGGCATCACTCCCACCCAGGCCGGCCGGACGCTGCTGCAGCATGCCCGCACCATTCTCGCGCAAGCGGAACGGCTGCGGGAGGATCTGGGCGCATTCTCCGGCGGCTTTTTCAGCCAGGTCCGAATCCTGTCCAACACCAATGCGCTGACCGAGTTTTTGCCCGACGTGCTGAGTTCCTTTCTCGCCGCGCATCCGCATGTGAGCATCGATCTCGAGGAGCGGCTGTCCGACGAGATCGTCGGCATGATCGGCGACGGGGTGGGCGATATCGGCATCGTGGCCGGCACCGTGGATACCAGCCGGCTGGAGACCTTTCCGTTCCGCAGCGACCGGTTCGTGCTGGTGGTGGCGCGCGATCATCCACTGGCGCGGCGCGAGAAAATCTCCTTTGCCGAGGTGCTGGATTTCGATTTCGTCGGATTGGACCGGGCCAGTGCCCTGCAACGCTTTCTCGCCGACAAGGCGAGCCGCATCGGCCGGCCCCTGAAATTGCGGGTCCAGTTGCGCAGTTTCGATGCGGTGTGCCGGCTTGTCGAGCGCAATGCCGGGATCGGGATCGTGCCGGAAACCACGATGCGCTGGGCGGCACGCAGCATGGCTATCCGTCCCGTCGAGCTCACCGATACCTGGGCGCTGCGCGACCTCACGATTTGCGTGCGTGACATGACATCGCTGTCGTCCTTCGCGCGACAGCTCGTGGAACACATGCGCGCCGCGTGACCGCATGGATCGATCAACGCGGGATCAGCACCCAGTAATCGAGATCGAGGATCACCGCCGGATCCTCCTCGTCGCCCTGCTTCAGCGGGAAATCCGCGCAGGGCTTGTCCTTGGTCGCCACCGTGCGCACGCGCAATGCGCCGACATCGCGCCGGTGCGGCAGCTCCGCCGTGGCAAGGATCTCCGACCAGGCAAACAGCGTGTTGCCGGCAAAGAGCGGCGCGACATGACGGCCGCCATTGATCGCCGCGATATGAAACGCATTGCCGAGCCCGTTGAAGGACAGCGCGCGCGCAAGTGAAATGACGTGCCCGCCATAAATCAACCGGCGGCCGAACCGGCCCTGTCCTTCGGTATATTGATTGAAATGCACACGCGCGGTGTTCTGATAAAGCCGCGTGGCAATCTGGTGCTCGGCTTCTTCCACGGTCATACCGTCGACATGGTCGATGCGCTCGCCAGCCGTGTAGTCGCCGAAGCGATATGGACTTCCAGCCAGAACGTCATCGTAGGCCGCAAGATCGATCGGCGGACAGGCATCGCCCAGAAGATGCGGATCGAGCGCGGTCGGCAGACGCGGGACATGCTCGGACGGCGCGGCGGCCTGCGGATCGCGCTTTCGCACCATCACCCAGCGGACATATTCGAGCACCTGCGTGCCGTCGGATTTCGCGCCCACCGAACGCACGAAAACAAGACCGGTGGTGCGGCTTGAATTTTCCTTCAGGCCGATCACTTCGGACACGGCATGCAGCGTATCGCCCGGATAGACCGGCGCCAGAAAGCGGCAATTGGCATAGCCCAGATTGGCCGCCGCATTCAGCGAGATGTCGGGCACGGTCTTGCCGAACACGATATGGAAGACGAGAAGGTCGTCGACCGGCGCACGTGGATAGCCGACAGCTTTCGCAAAAGCATCCGACGATTGAACCGCAAAGCGCGCGCCGAACAGCCCGTTATAGATTGCGACATCGCCGACCGTAACGGTGCGCGGCGTGGCGTGGCGAATGGTCTGGCCAACGCGGAAATCCTCAAAGAAATTTCCGTCAAACGCTTTGGAAGGCATCGTGGTCGTCGTCATGTGGCATACGTCATAATTTTGCGCTTGTCATATCGGCATTTGTCATGGCCGTGTCACCGGATGCACCGGCAATGATGAAACAATCGTGCCGGTTATGACCGTGCTGCGACATGCGTCAAGCTGTCAATTGCGGCAGAGCCCTTGTCCTGCGACTGAAATCTTCGCAGCGTCTCACGAAGGCGTGAGGCGGGCACATTCCCGAAACCGGTTTGCAGTGCGGTCGTAGCTCTCACCGACGATCAAAATGGTTCGGCCTGCCACGCACCTCTCTGTCGAGGGCGAACCCTTTCGCTCGTCCCGAAACGGCGGATATCCGCCAAGTTGCAAACCTGATCGAAGGGAATGAATTCATGTCCAAGCGTCTCACTTTGATGGCTGCTGCCGCTTCGCTCGCACTCACCACTGGCGCATTCGCGCAAGCGCCCTCCAAGAACATCGTCGAGGCTGCGGTGGCCTCGAAGGATCACACCACGCTCGTGGCCGCCGTGAAGGCTGCCGGTCTCGTCGAGACACTGTCCGGCAAGGGTCCGTTCACGGTATTCGCGCCGACCGATGCGGCATTCGCGAAGCTGCCGGCCGGCACCGTCGAAACGCTGGTCAAGCCTGAGAACAAGGCGACCCTGACGAAGATCCTGACCTGCCATGTGGTCGGTGCCGAAGCGATGTCGTCCGCCATTGCCAAGATGATCGCCGACGACAAGGGCACGCATGCCGTGAAAACGGTGGGCGGCTGCACGCTGAACGCCAAGCGCGACGGCGACAAGATCACCCTGACCGACGAGAAGGGCGGCGTTGCGACCGTCACGGTTGCAGACCTGAAGACGTCCAATGGCGTGATTCACGTCGTCGACGCGGTGCTGCTGCCGAAGACCTGATCCGAAGCAGAATAGCTCCGTGCCACGCCCCGCGGCACGGATCCTGACCCGGACCGGCGCCCGCATCGCGCACTCCTCTCGGCGATCTTGTGCCCGGTCCGGGCTCTTTCGCGTGTGCCGGCTGACCTGCCGGCGCGGCCTGTAGTGATCGCAGTGTCCGCGTCTCAGGGAAACGCTGGAACAACGCGTTTTCTCATCTGTTGCCGTCGGGGAACGCAAGCCAACGACCGCGACAGACGTGACAATGTTTTTTGAGAGCTGGTTCAGCCTTTTCCGGATCGTCATCGTCGGCGCTGCGGCCTATGCCGCGCTGGTGGTGCTTATTCGG
>JAEVZN010000538.1 GCA_023392205.1 Pseudomonadota bacterium | reverse complement strand
GTGCAATGCTTCGGTGGCGCCAAGAACCACATGATCGTCATGCCGGACGCCGATCTCGACCAGGCCGTGGATGCGCTGGTCGGTGCCGGATACGGGTCGGCCGGCGAGCGTTGCATGGCCATCTCGGTGGCCGTGCCGGTCGGCCAGAAAACCGCCGATGCATTGGTCGAGAAACTGATCCCGCGCGTCGAAAGCCTCAAGGTCGGCCCGTCAAACGATCCGCAGGCCGATTACGGACCGCTGGTGACAAAGGCGCATCTGAACAAGGTGCGCGATTATGTCGAAACGGGCGTCAAGGAAGGCGCGAAGCTGGTGGTCGACGGCCGCGGCTTCAAGCTACAGGGCTACGAGAACGGCAACTTCATGGGCGGCTGCCTGTTCGACAATGTGACGCCGGACATGAAAATCTACAAGGAAGAGATTTTCGGCCCCGTGCTGTCGATCGTGCGCGCCAAGGATTATGCGGAAGCCGTGCGACTTCCCTCGGAGCATGAATACGGCAACGGCGTCTCGATCTTCACCCGCGACGGCGACACCGCGCGCGATTTCACCGCAAAGGTCAATGTCGGTATGGTCGGGGTGAATTTCGCGATTCCGGTCCCGCTCGCCTATCACACCTTCGGCGGCTGGAAGCGCTCCGGCTTCGGCGACCTCAACCAGCACGGGCCGGATTCGATCCGCTTCTATACCAAGACCAAGACCGTGACCGCGCGCTGGCCGTCCGGCACCAAGGAAGGCGCCTAATTCGTCATCCCGACGATGCGCTAGAATTCACTACCGGGCAAAAACGCATCACCAGAGCGAGCGACATGGCCGAATACAAACTTCACTGCTTCGCACAATCCGGCAACGCCTATCGCGTCGCCTTGATGCTCAACATGATCGGTGCGGACTGGGAGCCGGTCTTTGTCGACTTCTTCGGCAAGGGCGAACCGCGCACGCCGCAATGGCGCGAGGAGATCAACGAGATGGGCGAAGTACCGGTCCTCGAATTCGAGGACCGCAGGCTTGCCCAGTCCGGCGTGATCCTGACCTTTCTCGCCGAGCGGACCGGACAGTTCAAACCGCAGACCGAAGACGAGCGACTGGAAGCCTTGCGCTGGATCATTTTCGATAACCAGAAGTTCAACGGCTATCTCGGGCCGTACCGGTTCCTGCGCAATTTCGCAAAGCCGGCCGGCGATCCGGCGGCCATGGCATTCCTGAAAGGCCGCATCGACGGGGGGCTCGCCATCGTCGACAAGCGGCTGTCCAAGGCGCCATATCTGCTCGGCGACCGGCCGACCATTGCCGACCTGTCGCTCGCCGGATACCTGTTTTATCCCGCCGACGAATTTGGCTTCGACATCGCGGCAACCTGTCCGAATATCGCGGCCTGGCGCGAGCGAATCCAGGCATTGCCCGGCTGGCAGCATCCCTACGACCTGATGCCGGGCCATCCGATCAAGGCCGGCTGATCATCCGGCATATTTTGCGATCAAAGTCCGCGCCTGCGCGATCAGGGCTGCGCCATCGAACTTGTGCACCTTGGCGGCCTCCGCAAGCCATGCGGCGATGACCGGTTCGGTCGCCTTGCGCCAGCGTTCGGCTTCCGCACCCTCGATCTGCGCGACGCTGTTGCCCTGACGGCGGACATTGTCCTCTACCGTCACTGCCAGATCGTCCCACATGCGCGCGGCCCGCTGCGCGGCGGCCTGCCCGGAATGGCGGTCGATCACATTTTTCAGATCCGGCGGCAAGGCCGCATAGCGCGAGGCGTTCATCGCCAGCAGGAAGGTCGCAGTATAGAGCGTCGGCGAACCGGCCAGCTCCGCATGATGCTTGACCCGGTCCTGCACCCTGACCGCCGGCACGACCTCCCACGGCAGCAGGCAGCCATCGATCACCCGCCGCGCCAGAGCGTCATGCACCTGCGCCACCGGCATGGTGATGCCGTTCGCCCCGAGCGCGTTCAGCGCCTGCGCCGACAGGCGGGTCGGTGCGCGCACACGCATGTCCTTCAGATCGCTCATCGTCTGCACCGGCTTTGCCGTATGCAGGACGCCCTGATCGTGCGCGAACACGCAGATCGGATGCACCGCCTTGAACTCGTCGCGCAATTGCGTCTCGTACAATTCCTGGACGGCGCGCGAATTGGGAACGGCGCGGCGATCGGCGATGAACGGCAATTCGAAGACTTCGATGCGCGGGAAGCGGCCGGGCGTCAGGCCGGGCAAGGTCCAGACGAGATCGGCCGTGCCGTCGATTGCATGATCATAGAGCTGCGCGGCGGTGCCACCGAGCTGCATCGTGGGAAACAGATCGATACGGATGCGGCCGCTCGAATCCTTTTCAATGTCGCGCGCCCAGGGCACCAGAAAGCGCGTATGGGCATTGGAGACGGGCGAGAGAAAATGATGCAGCCGCAGCCTCACGACAGGCGCCTGCGCGCGTGCAATAGCCGGCGCTGCAAGACACAGGGCCGCCCCGCAGAGAATATCGCGCCGTCTCAAGTGAAAATGTGGCATCAGTCCTCCTTCGGTTCGGTCTCCGCAAGGATTCGCAGCCCCATTCTATCGCAACCGCCGGGCCATCGCGCGCGGCCGGATGGAAAGCCGGAGGTGTGGCTATGCCGCGCTGCGTTCATGCGCGTAGGCGCCGGCTTCGGGCTCGAACGGCGCTTCGATCTCGATCAGACGCAGATTGAGCGGCGACAGCAGCGACAATGTGGCCTCCGCATATCTCACCCGCACGCGCCGCGCTCCGAGTTCTGCCGGGATGTGGTGGTCTCCGACCAGCCAGGCGGCGCGTGCCAGCGCCGCAAGGTCCGGCGCCCGCACCTCGATCAGCCGCTCCGGCCGGGCCACAACCTCAACGGTCGCGTCGTCATCCAGCAGTAAAAGGTCATCGTGACGCAGGACCATGTCAGCGGGAATGGCAAGTTCGATATCGTTGCCGCGCAGGCCCCGTTTGATCCCGCGCGGCGCCATGCGCTCGTCATGGTCGAGAAGAAGGGTGTCGCTGACCCTTGCGCCGCCATGACCGGCAACGGCGACCCTGCCGATGGCGCGCAGTGTCCGGCCGCTCGGGCTCATCGGCCGCCTCGCATCAATTGAGACGTCCGGGCCGCTCGCCCTCGTCGTGGCGTAGCGGCGCGTCGGTGCTCTTCTCGCCGTCTTTCGCAGGCGGCGGCGCAGGTGGCGGCGCTGCCGGCTCCCCGGCGAGAGCCGCGGCATCCTTCTGCTGATATTGCCGGTAGGAAAGCCAGCCGAACGGCAAGGCGGCAATGTAGGCCAATGTTCCAAGGGTCAGCACATGCCACGGATAGCTGACCAGCAGCGCCACGAAGAGAACGACGACGATGAAGAC
>JAEVZN010000446.1 GCA_023392205.1 Pseudomonadota bacterium | reverse complement strand
TTTCGGCCTTGGGCGCGGACGCGGCGGCAGCGCCACCGGCCGAGATGGCACCCAGAAGCGCCCCGACATCCACCGTGTCACCGGGATTGGCGGCAATGGCCTCGAGCACGCCGGCAGCCGGGGCCGGCACTTCGATGGTGACCTTGTCGGTCTCGAGCCCGACCAAAGGTTCGTCGACGGCAACGGCATCGCCCGCCTTCTTGAACCATTTGCCGATGGTGGCTTCGCTGACGGATTCGCCCAGAGTGGGAACGCGGATTTCGGTCATGCTTCTCTCTCAAGTCTCTGCGGTGTCATGCGCGGGCGCGACCCGCGCATCCCGTTCAGGGGCGAAGACCATCCGCCGCTCATCGGGATGGCCGGGTCAGGCCCGGCCATGACGGAAAACAGAATTATCCCAGCGCCTCGTCGAGGAACTGGTTCAACTGGTTGGTGTGCTTGGACATCTGGCCGACCGCAGTGGAGGCGGCGGCCGGGCGTCCGGCGTAACGCGGACGGCGATGCTTGGCCTGAATCTGGTTGAGCACCCATTCCACGAAGGTGTCGATGAAGAACCACGCGCCCATGTTGCGCGGCTCTTCCTGACACCAGACGATCTCGGCCTGCTTGAAGCGGGACAGATCCTGCATCAGCGCCTTGGTCGGGAACGGATAGAGCTGTTCCAGCCGCAGGATGTAGATGTCGTCCACGCCGCGCTTCTCGCGCTCGTCATAGAGATCGAAATAGACCTTGCCCGAGCACAGGATCACCCGGCGAATTTTCTCGTCGGGGACGAGCTGGATCTTCTCGTCCTTGAGCACCTGCGCATCGTCCCACAGGACGCGGTGGAAACTGGTCTCGGAACCGAGTTCGTCGAGCCGCGATGTCGCGCGCTTGTGGCGCAGCAGCGATTTCGGCGTCATCAGGATCAGCGGCTTGCGGATCTCGCGCTTCAGCTGCCGGCGCAGGATGTGGAAGTAATTCGCTGGCGTGGTGCAATTGGCGACCTGCATGTTGTCTTCCGCGCACATCTGCAGGAAGCGTTCAAGCCGCGCGGAGGAATGCTCCGGACCCTGACCCTCATAGCCATGCGGCAGCAGGCAGACGAGCCCGGACATGCGCAGCCATTTGCGTTCGCCCGACGAGATGAACTGGTCGAACACCACCTGCGCGCCGTTGGCGAAATCGCCGAATTGCGCTTCCCAGAGCGTCAACGCATTCGGCTCCGCAGTCGAATAGCCGTATTCGTAACCGAGCACGGCTTCTTCCGAGAGCATCGAGTTCAGCACTTCGTAGGGCGCCTGATCGTCGCTCAGATGATTGAACGGCGTGTAGCGCGCTTCCGTGCGCTGATCGAACAGCACGGAATGACGCTGCGAGAAGGTGCCGCGTTCGGAATCCTGACCCGACAGCCGCACACGGTGACCTTCCTCGAGCAACGTGCAGAAGGCCAGGGCTTCCGCCGTCGCCCAGTCGATCCCTTCGCCGGACTCGATGGCCTTGCGGCGGTTTTCGAGGAAGCGGCCGATGGTGCGATGGACCTGGAAGTCCTCCGGCACGGTGGTGATCTTGCGGCCGATATCCTTCAGCCGGTCGATGTCGATGCCGGTCATGCCGCGGCGCGGATCGTCGATCTCGCTGGAGGCCTTCATGCCGGACCAGCGGCCGTCCAGCCAGTCGGCCTTGTTCGGCTTGTAGCCCTGGCCGGCTTCCATCTCGGCTTCGAGACGCGACCGCCAGTCGGCCTTCATCTTCTCGACTTCGCCTTCGGTGACGACCTGCTCGTCGATCAGCTTCTTCGCGTAGATATCGAGCGTGGAGGGATGCGAGCGGATCTTCTGGTACATCAACGGCTGCGTGAAAGCCGGCTCGTCGCCTTCGTTATGGCCGAAGCGGCGATAGCAGAACATGTCGATGACAACAGGCTTTGCGAATTGATGCCGGTATTCGGTCGCGACCTTGGCCGCGAACACCACCGCTTCCGGATCGTCGCCGTTCACATGGAAGATCAGCGCTTCGATCATCTTCGCCACGTCCGACGGATAGGGCGACGAGCGCGAATAGCGCGGATAGGTGGTGAAGCCGATCTGGTTGTTGACGATGAAATGCAATGAACCGCCGGTGCGGTAGCCCTTCAGCCCGGACAGGCCGAAACATTCCGCGACCACGCCCTGACCGGCAAAGGCCGCGTCGCCATGGATCAGCAGCGGCATCACCATCGTGCGGTCGTCGGGTGTCGCGCCGTGCTGGTCCTGCTTGGCGCGCACCTTGCCGAGCACCACCGGATTGACGATTTCCAGATGCGACGGATTGGGCGTCAGCGACAGATGCACCTTGTTGCCGTCGAACTCACGGTCGTTCGAGGCGCCGAGGTGGTACTTCACGTCGCCGGAGCCTTCGACCTCGTCGGGTGTGGCCGAGCCGCCCTTGAATTCGTGGAACAGCACGCGATGCGGCTTGCCCATCACTTGGGTGAGCACATTGAGCCGGCCGCGATGCGCCATGCCGAGCACGATCTCCTTCACGCCGAGATTGCCGCCGCGCTTGATGATCTGTTCGAGCGCCGGGATCAGCGCTTCCGCGCCGTCCAGCCCGAAGCGCTTGGTGCCGGTATATTTGACGTCGAGGAATTTCTCGAAGCCTTCCGCCTCGACAAGCTTGTTGAGGATCGCGCGCTTGCCCTCGCGGGTGAAGGCGATCTCCTTGTCCTTGCCCTCGATGCGTTCCTGAATCCACGCCTTCTGCGCCGGATCGGAAATGTGCATGAACTCGACGCCAAGCGTCTGGCAATAGGTGCGGCGCAGGATCGCCACGATCTCGCGCATGGTCGCGAATTCGAGGCCGAGCACATGATCGAGGAAGATCTTGCGGTCCATGTCGGCTTCGGTGAAGCCATAGCTGCGCGGATCGAGTTCTTCCTCGTTCTTTTCCGGCTCCAGATCGAGCGGATCGAGCTTGGCGTGGAAATGGCCGCGGATGCGGTAGGCGCGAATGAGCATCAGCGCATGCAGGGAATCGCGGGTCGCCTGCAGCACATCGGCCGAGGTCAGTTCGACGCCCGCCTTTTGCGCCTTGCCCTTGATCTTGTCGCCGATCGCCTTCTCGGCCTGCGGCCAATTGCCGTCGAGGGCAGCCACCAGTTCGCCATTGCCGATCTGCGGCCAGCCCGGCTTTTTCCAGGAGGCGCCCTTGGCGCTTTTGACGACGCTGGCCGGATCGTCCTTCAGGCTCTGGAAGAAGGACTGCCACTGGGCGTCGACCGAAGCCGGGTCGGCTTCATAGCGGGCATGGAGGTCTTCGATGTAGGCGGCGTTACCGCCATAGAGAAACGAAGTGAGAGCGAAAGCGGCGTTCGCGTCCTGGCGAGACATGACTCATCCTGAAATCTTTGGCCGGACCGCCGCCACGGCAGTCCGTTCGGGTCGAATCGGCCAAAAGTGCCGTCCCGGCGCGCCCCTTTTATAGAAACAGGAGCAATTGGGCCACGATAAGATGACAAAAGAATGAATCAGAGTTCGAACTTTAACCCGTGAACGGCCAGAAAAAAGGCGGCCCGTGCACGGG
>JAEVZN010000443.1 GCA_023392205.1 Pseudomonadota bacterium | reverse complement strand
ATCGCCGAGCTTGGGCTCGGCCTGCCGCGGTCGTATTGAGGTGCTCGTCATGCTTCGGTGTCCGAGCGGAGCGAGGGCCTCGAAGGATGACAGCCGGGCCGTCGCCCTTCGAGGCTCACTTCGTTCGCACCTCAGGGTGACGGTGCCGAGATTGCTGGTTATTAAAGACACATGACCCTTCCCCTCTCAGGCCTTCTTGTCGTGTCGCTGGAACAGGCGGTGGCCGCGCCGCAGGCGACCTGCCGGCTGGCCGATGCCGGGGCGCGGGTCATCAAGATCGAGCGGCCGGAAGGCGATTTCGCGCGCGGCTATGACGATTACGTGCATGGCGAGAGTGCCAATTTTGTCTGGCTCAACCGCGGCAAGGAATCGGTCGTGCTCGATCTTGCCAAGGCCGAAGACAAGGCGCTGTTCGCGGCGCTGATCGCCAAAGCGGATGTGTTCGTGCAGAATCTCAAGCCCGGCGCCATCGGCAAGCTCGGTTTTTCCATCGCGCGCCTGCGCAAGGATCATCCGCGCCTGATCTGCTGCTCGATTTCCGGTTACGGCGAGACCGGCCCTTACGCTGCGCGCAAGGCCTACGATCTGCTCATCCAGGCCGAGGTCGGGCTTGCCTCGGTCACCGGCGGACCTGAGGCCCCGGCGCGGGTTGGATTTTCGGTGGCCGATATCGGCGCCGGCATGAATGCCTATCAGGCGATCCTCGAAGCGCTTATCGCGCGGGGCCGCACCGGCGAGGGCGCCGAGATATCCGTGTCGCTGTTCGATGCCATGGCGGAATGGATGACGGTGCCGCTGCTCAGCCATGAGGGCGGGCATCCGTTCAAACGCATCGGGCTCGCGCATGCGGCCATTGCACCCTATGGCGTGTTCCGGTCGCAGGACGGGGCCGACATCCTGATCTCGATCCAGAACGACCGCGAATGGCGGGTGCTGGCGGACAAGGTGCTTGGCAATGCCGCGCTGGCTTCGGACCCACGCTTTGCCACGGCGCGCGCGCGCGTGGAACATCGCGCGGCCACCGACGCACTGGTGCAGGAGGCCTTCGCGCGATATGACGTGACGGCATTGATGGCGCTGTTGCAGGGCGCGGATATCGCCTTCGCCAGGGTCAACGATTGCGCGCTGCTCTCCACCCATCCGCATCTGCGCCGGATCGATATCGCGACGCCGAGCGGCCCCGCCACATTGCCTGCGCCCGCGCCTCTGTTCGACCGCGACCGGCAATATGGCTGCGTGCCGGCGCTCGGCGAACATACCGAAAGCGTTCGCGCGGAATTCCTGCCGCGTTGAAACTCCACTTCTTGCGACACCAACGGCACACGCGAACGACACACGAAAGGGAAAGCCTATGAACCAGGACATGTACGACAAGGGCCTCGCCATCCGCAAAGCCGTTCTCGGCGAGGAATATGTGGCCAAGCAACTCGACAATGCCGACGATTTCAATCGTCCGATGCAGGAACTCGTCACCGAATATTGCTGGGGCGCGGTATGGGGACGCGACGGCCTGCCGCTCAAGCAGCGCTCCATGCTCAATCTCGCGATGATCTCCATTCTCAACCGGCCGCATGAATTGCGCGCGCATATCAAGGGCGCGCTCACCAATGGCGTGTCCAAGAAGGAGATCACGGAGGTGTTTCTGCAGGTCGCGATCTATGCCGGCGTGCCCTGCGCGGTGGATTCCTTCCGCATCGCCAAGGAAGTCTTCGCGCAGGAAGGCGCCTGATCGCGCAACATGTCCGACATCCTGATTGCCGATATCGGCGGCACGCAGAGCCGCGCAGCCTTCACTACCCTGGGCGGGCGGCCGGAGCGCATCGTCACCGTCGAGAACGATAGCGTCGAGGGGCCGGAAAGTTTCCTCGCGCGGGTGCTTCGGGATGCCGGTATACGCCCGCGTGCGGCGGTGCTGGCGCTGGCGGCGCCGGTCGCGGGCAGCGAGATCACGCTGACCAACCGCGACTGGTGCGTGAATCTGCCGGACCTGTCGGCGCGCCTCGGCATCGGCGCGATCCACGCGGTCAACGATTTCGAGGCTCTGGCCTGGGCGGTGCCATCTCTCCGCGAGGACGACCTTCAGCGCATCGGCGAAGACGGGGCATTCGCGCGCGGGGTCAAGCTTGTGGTCGGGCCTGGCACCGGGCTCGGTGTTGCGGCGCTGATCCCGGCCGGCGAAGGATGGCAGGCCGTGCCCAGCGAAGCGGGTCATGTCTCCTTCGGTCCGGCCTATGCCGACGAGGAGCCGCTGTTTCATCGCATGGCGGAAGGCCGCGCGCCGCTGTCGGCCGAGAGCATCCTGTCGGGATCGGGGCTGCCGCATCTGCATGCGGCCATGCATCCGGGCACGATGATCCTGAAGCCGGAAATGATCGTGCGGCAAGCGCGTGCGGGCAATGCCGAGGCGCGCAAGACGATTGCGATGTTCGTGCGGCTGCTCGGGCGCTTTGCGGGCGACATGGCGCTCGCCTTCAAGGCCACCGGTGGCATCTATGTCTCAGGCGGCGTGGCGACCGGGCTTGGTCCCTTGCTCGATCCGCGCCTGTTTCGCGCAGCCTTCGAGCGCCACCCGCCCTATCAGGCGCTGTTGCAGACGATCCCGTCGGCGCTGATCACCTACGCGCAGCCGGGCCTGCTCGGTTGCGCGATGCTGGCCGGCCGGCTGATCGACGCGCGCGCCGATCCGGTGTGAGGTGGGGCCCGGGTAAGGCGCCCCCGCCCCCCCCCACCAGCCCC
>JAEVZN010000416.1 GCA_023392205.1 Pseudomonadota bacterium | reverse complement strand
GTCTGGACTGCAAGGACTCAAGAAATTCCATGTACGGGTGTTTCTCGAAGGCAACGAAGCGCGTGGCCTGACCATCATGTTCGATCAGGCGATGGAGGGGATCATGCTGCCGCTGGTCGATCGGATCGTGAATTCGTATCTGCCATTCGGCGACGCGGCATCCTCATCGGCCTGGCGCAAGGTGGAATACGGATCGGGCATCGTCGTGTCCCGCACCGGCCACATCGTGACCCAGCGCGATCTCACCGATAGCTGTCACGGCCTCATTGTAGCAGGACATGGACGGGCAGAGCGTCTGACCGAGGATCCGAACGCGCATCTGGCGCTTCTCAAAGTCAATGGTGCGCGGCTTGCGCCGCTCCCGATATCGGCCACACCGCCCAAAAGCAGCACCTTGATCCTCCACGGCATTCCGGTTCCGTCAGCACAGGCTGGCGATCGCAAGGTGCATACGACACCTGCGAGCATGCAGGGTGTGGAAGGCGCGCGCGTTGTGCTCGATACCGCGCCGTCACGCGGCTTCATCGGTGGCGCAGCACTCGACGATGACGGAAATCTCGTGGGGATGGTCGAAATGCCCGCCGCAAGCGACAATGAACGCCCGGCTGCCCGCGCCACCCTGATCCCATCCGCAACGATCCTGAACTTTCTCAACACGGCGGGGGTCGACCTTGCAACCGACCACAAGGATACGGCGGACGCCGGACAGTCCATCGTCCGGGTCATTTGTGTGAGAAAATAGCTGACGCGCGAACTTGACCTGTCCGTTCAGTTCGAAAGGCCAGACTCTATCTGTTCTCGAATTTGGCGGGCCGCTTTTCCACAAAGGCCGCCATGCCCTCCTTCTGGTCCACCGTCGAGAACAGCGAATGAAAGACCCGGCGCTCGAACAATATGCCCTCGGCGAGCGTGGTTTCGAACGCGCGATTGACCGACTCTTTCGCAAGCATCACGGCCGGCAGCGACATCGACGCAATCGCGTGTGCCGTTTTCATGACTTCGTCCATCAGGCTTGCAAGCGGCACAATGCGCGCAACCAGTCCCGACCTTTCGGCCTCTTCCGCATCCATCATCCGCCCGGTCAGCGTCAACTCCATAGCCTTGGCCTTGCCGATGGCCCGCGTCAGTCTTTGCGTGCCGCCAATACCGGGAATCACACCGAGCTTGATTTCCGGTTGGCCGAATTTTGCGTTGTCAGCCGCGATGATGATGTCGCATTGCATCGCGAGTTCGCAACCACCGCCAAGGGCAAAGCCAGCCACCGCCGCAATGACTGGCTTGCGCGCGCGCGCCGCCGCGTCCCAGTCCGCGGCGAAATTGCCGAGCAACGTGTCCATGTAGTTCTTGTCGGCCATTTCCTTGATGTCGGCGCCGGCCGCAAAGGCCTTGTCGGATCCCGTCAGAACGATGCATCCGATCTCAGCATCGGCTTCGCATGCGGCGATCTCGGCAGCCAGTTCACCGGCCAGCTCCGCATTCAGTGCATTCAGGGCCTTCGGACGATTGAGGCGGATGAGCCGCACACGGCCCTGTGTTTCGACCTCGATATTCTTGTATGTCATCGGCCTGCGACCCCGTTTGTCCATGGTCCGTTGGGGTACCTCAAGAGACCCCGCCAGCGCAATTCTGCAAAGTCAGGAAAATTCAGCGATCGCGGTGAGAAGCCGATCGATGTCTTCAGGCCGCGAGAGGCGATGATCGCCATCCTTGACCAGCGTCAAAACGACGTCATCGCGCGCAATGCGCGAGACCAGCGACACGGCATGTTCCCAGGGCACATCATCGTCCCGGACGCCTTGCAATATGCGCACGGGACATCCGGTCTCGATCAATCCATCGAGCAACAAATGCTTCCGTCCGTCCTCAATGAGTGCACGCGTAATCCGGTAGGGCGCTTCGGAATAGGCGGAAGGCCGCTCCCAATATCCGGTCTGCACGATCTGTTGCTTGACGTTTTCCGGAAATCGCTGCCACATCAGCGCTTCGGTGAAATCGACGGCCGGTGCGAGGAGGACAAGGCCCGTCAGCGTGCCGGTTGTCTGAAACTGTCTTTCGCGCAAGGCGCGCGCCAGCAGCAGCGAAATCCAGCCGCCCATTGACGATCCGATGGCAATGGTCGGCCCATCGCAGAATTTGCCGAACACCGCACAGCTTTCTTCCAGCCAGCGCCCAATCGTTCCGTCGTCGAAGCTGCCTTCCGATTCGCCGTGCCCGGAATAGTCGAAACGGATGCACGCGCGACCCATTTGCCTGGCCCATGCATTGATGGCGACAGCTTTGGTTCCCTGCATGTCGGACTTGAACCCGCCGAGCCATAACAGGTTCGGCGCACGACCGCTGCTGCGTCGCACCGCAATCATGCGGCGTGCGGTAGCGCTGCCGACTTCGATCATGGTCAAATCGTTGTGAGGCATATGCGCAGCCCTTTAACATCTTTTCGCCGCAAAACATGCTGCAGCTTCCTGACCGAGCCATATACTGGGTCGCAGGCTTGCATCGCAATGGAGCTGGCTTTATCACGTTCCGCATTGCCTGAGCTTCAGTGTGCTTATGAAAGAAGTCTTTGCTGGTGGATGGCATACCGATTGGTGTGTTGCCGATTGGTGTGTTGCCGATTGATGTGTTGCCGATTGATGTCTTGCTGATGGATATCTTTCTGCGTGGGTATATGGCTTGATTGATGGCCGGAGCTCGAACGGCTCCTTCTGGCAACAGGCTTTTGAACGGCATGGGGGAGCACGCGTGAGTCCAGGGTCTGCAGCACGCGTATTGCAATTCAATCCCGACAAGCCGGCAGACGTTGCCGCGCCTGCGGATTTCAGCATTCGGACCTGTTCTCCCCTCACCATTCTGGTGATTGTCCCCACATTGCAGGCCGGCTCCGCCGAAATGGGCGTGATCGAGCTGGTCCGCATTCTGACGGAGGGCGGTCATCAGGCGATCGTGATGTCGCGCGGCGGACGGCTTGAGTCGCAGGTTGCACAGGCTGGCGGCGAATTCGTCTGCGCGGACGTTGCCAGCAAGAACCCGGCGATCATGGCGCGCAATGTTGCGCTGATTTCACGCCTTGTTCGGCGGAGAAAATGCGATGTCATTCACGCGCATGGCCGCGCCCCGGCCTGGAGCGCATACATCGCATCGAGAATCACGCGTGTCCCCTTCGTGCCGAGCTGGCACAAGGGATTTCGCGAACAGAACGTTCTGAAGAGACTCTATAACAGCGTGATGGTGCGGGGGGACCGCATCGTCGCGGTGAGCGACCAATTGGCCGAACTCATCAACGAGCGCTATCGCGTCCCTTCCGGCCGGATCAACGTGGTGCCGGCCTGCGTGGATCTGGTCCGGTTCGATCCGGCCGCGATTTCGGCCGACCGGATCGACACAATGCGCCGCGCCTTCGGCGTGGTGGTTTCCGAGAAAGTGATTTTGGTCGTGGGCCGCATGCTGCGGCGCAAGGGTCACCATGTTGCCGTGCGTGCCGCGGAGCGGCTCAAGGGTATGGGTCTGAAGGATTTCATATTCGTTTTTGTCGGCGAGGATGACGGCCACAGCCGCTATACGGGCGAACTCTGGGACGATGTGGTCGCGCGCGGCCTGACCGACGTTGTCCGCCTTATCGGCCCGGTGACCGATATGCCCGCGGCCTATTCGGTTTCCTCTGCAGTCGTATCGGCCGCGATCCAGCAGGAGGGCCTGACCCGGGCCGTACTGGAAGCCCAAGCCATGGAACGGCCGGTCGTCGTCTCCGATCTGAGCGCCGGCCCGGACGTGGTACTGGCGCCGCCGGCTGTCCCGGAAGACAGAATGACGGGCCTGCGCTTTTCCGCCGGCGACGACGCCGCCTTGGCTGCCGCACTTGTCCGGCTTTTCTCGCTGACCCCCGACATGCATCGGGCCATAGGCGGCCGCGGGCGTGAATGGATGCGCCAGCACTTCAACAGTCCGGCAGTGACCGACCTGACCCTGCGGCTCTATGCGGGGCTCGTTCCGGCCCAGAGCGGTCGCCCAAAGGCCTGAAAGCATTCAAAATTGCGGGAATTGGGCTCTCCGCCCACCGTGCGCCGTTGACTTGTGCCCGCTTTGTCCCGATCTTGGGTCAGCCGCGCATGGAAATGAGCCCCGAGGCCGGGCTGTCCGCACGCCTCCGCACTCGTCCCAAGCCGGCTTTGGTCCTAACAATCAGGGAGATAATCCATTCGTCGTCCAATGAAAGCCGCGCTTCCCGTTCAGAAGGACGGTCCGCGCGTCAACGAGGAGATCCGCAACCGCGAGGTTCAGCTGATCGACCAGTCCGGAACCAATCTCGGTGCGCTTCCGATTCAGGATGCACTCGCCAAGGCGGTCGAGGCGGGACTTGATCTTGTCGAGATATCTCCAAACGCCAACCCGCCGGTCTGCAAGCTTCTGGATTACGGAAAATACAAATTCCAGGCTCAGAAAAAGGCGGCTGAAGCGCGCAAGAAGCAGAAGATCGTCGAGGTCAAGGAGATCAAGCTCCGCCCGATGATCGATGATCACGACTACGACGTGAAGATGCGCGCGATGAAGCGGTTTTTTGAGGAAGGCGACAAGGTGAAGGTCACGTTGCGTTTTCGCGGACGCGAAATGGCGCACCAGGAACTCGGAACCAAGCTGCTCGATCGCGTGAAGGAAGATCTGACCGCCCTTGCGAAGGTGGAGATGGATGCTCGCTTCGAAGGCCGCCAGATGATCATGATCCTTGCGCCGCGATATTTAGCGGCGCCCCTCCATACATTGACGGAGCTTGCGAAGATGCGGCCGCTTTATTTGCTGGTTGCGGCCGGGCTTGTAGCCGCTGCCTTGGAGACACAGACCTCGCTGGCACATGCGTCGATGCCACCGCGAGAGGCCTGCGTGAAATTCGCTGCGCCGGTGTTCAATAAGGACCCCAACCT
>JAEVZN010000351.1 GCA_023392205.1 Pseudomonadota bacterium | reverse complement strand
CTACGATCCGTCCTACTTCGTCGCTTTTGAATTCGCGGAAAAGGAACCGATTATCCTGAAGGACGCGCCGGCCGCCTGCAAGCTCAGCACTGTGAAACTCGGTGACGACAGCCAGCCGCAGATCCTGAGCGAATCCTTTTTCCTGAAGCCCGATCCGAACAATCCTTTCGGGGCGCAATTCGCTAACAAGATCGCGGTGAAATGCTGATCACCCGCCGGGTGTCGCATCACGCATTGTTGTCGGCTGCCGCGATTGCGGCGATCGCGTGCCTTTGCATGCTGTCGTCGGATGCGTTGGCGCAGGGCAATCCCTTCGGCGCTCCGCGCGCGGCCCCGCCCGATGGCATCGTCGGCTGGCTGCTGCTCAAGCAATCTGAATTCTATCGCGGCCTGTCGGGCGCCATCCGTGCCGCCAAAGCGGACGGCACCGCGCTCTGGACCCTGCTTGGATTGTCGTTTGCCTACGGTGTGTTTCACGCCGCCGGCCCCGGTCACGGCAAGGCGGTGATCTCGTCCTACGTCGTCGCCAATGGCGAGACCTGGCGGCGCGGCGTGGCGCTGTCGTTCGCATCGGCGTTTCTGCAGGCGCTGGTGGCGGTGGCCATTGTCGGAATTGCCGCGGCGCTGTTCGGAGCCACGCGCCGCACCATGGACGGCACGGTGTGGTGGATCGAGATTTTCAGCTATGGGCTGATCGCGGCACTCGGTGCGCGTCTGCTCTGGGTCAAGGGCGGTGCATTCATCCGGGCCATTGCAAAATACCGCGCGGGAGATGCGGGGACACATGCGCATGCACATAGCCATGCCCACGCTGTGGTTCATACGCATGCCCACGCTGCGGCTCATTCTCACGCGCACGATCACGAGCCCGCGCATTCTCACGTCGCACATTCTCATGTTGCCCATGCACAGGCGGCCTGTTCGCATTCACATGCGCACGTCCACAGCGCTGCCTGCGGGCGTGGTCATCACGATCACGACGACCACGCCTCCGCATGGGGGCATGCGCATGCGCCGGAGCCGCAGGAACTGGCGGGTCCCGGCGGCTGGAGGCGCGGCCTCACAGCCATTGTCGCGGTCGGCTTGCGGCCCTGCTCGGGGGCGATCCTGGTGCTGGTCTTCGCGCTGGCGCAGGGGCTGTTCTGGGCCGGCGTGGCGGCGACCTTCGTCATGGGCTTCGGAACAGCGCTCACCGTAGCGGCGATCGCGACCCTGGCGGTCGGCGCACGCAGCATAGCGTCGAAATTCGCCGATGCCCGGCCCGGTCCCGGCATGCTGGCCCTGCGAGGATTTGAAGTCGCCGCGGCCGCCCTGGTCATGTTCTTCGGGATTGCGCTGCTGATGGGCTATATGGCCACCGAGCGGATGTTCACATAAAGGCCGTGCTGCCGCGTCCGGGGCGCTGTAACCTGCGCGTTCCGTCTCCGGCAGCATGGGATTCCGATGCTCGCCATCGCCGACATTATCGACCGCCTGACCACGGCCATCGGCCGCGCAGCCGCGTGGCTGGCTCTGGCGGTGGTGGCGCTGCAATTCGCGGTGGTCGTGTTGCGGTATGTCTTCGGACTGGGATCGATCTGGCTGCAGGAATCGATCCTGTATTCGCACGCCGCCCTGTTCCTGCTAGCGGCCGCCTGGACGCTCCGCAATGAAGGGCATGTCCGCGTGGACCTGTTCTATTCGACAGCGTCCGCGCGTACGAAAGCGATCGTCGATCTCATCGGCACCATCCTGCTGCTGCTGCCCTTCGCCGCCGCGATCCTGTATTTTTCATGGCCCTATGTCATGCGCTCCTGGGTGATCCTCGAAGGCTCGCGCGAGGCAAGCGGGCTGCCGCTTGTATTCGCGCTGAAAACGCTGATCCCGGTTTTTGCCGGGATGATGATACTGCAAGGCAGCGCGCAGGCCTTGCGCGCCGTCCACACGCTCACCCGCGCGACCGCCTGACATGGCGGAAATGCTGGCCATCCTTCTTGTTGTTGCGATCTGTGCCGCACTGTTTGCGGGCTATCCGGTCGCATTCACGCTGGGCGGCCTGTCATTTGCCTTTGCCGCCATCGGCAGCCTGATCGGTCTGTTCAGCTTCGGTTTCCTCGCCGCGTTGCCGCAGCGCATCTTCGGGGTGATGACCAGCGAGGTGCTGCTTGCGGTGCCGCTGTTCATTTTCATGGGTGTGATGCTGGAGCGCTCGCGTATCGCCGAGGACCTGCTGGAAACGATGGGCCGTCTGTTCGGCACCCTGCGCGGCGGGCTTGGCTATTCCGTCATTCTGGTCGGTGCATTGCTGGCGGCATCGACCGGCATTGTCGGCGCGACCGCGGCGACGATGGGGCTGATCGTGCTGCCGGCCATGCTGCGGCATGGCTACGATCCGCGGCTCGCAGCCGGTATCGTTGCCGCATCGGCGACACTGGCGCAGATCATCCCACCCTCAACGGTACTGGTGATTCTCGGAGATACGCTCAACAATTCTTATCAATCCGCGCAATTGTCCAAGGGCATCTTCGCGCCGCAGACGGTGACGGTGAGCGACCTGTTCGCCGGGGCGCTGCTGCCCGGCCTGATGCTGGTCGTCCTCTATCTCGCCTATGTGGCGGCGGTCGCATTTCTGGCACCACAGGCCGCGCCGGCGCTCAAGCCCGACCCGCAATCGCAGGGCGGCGCAGGCTTGGCCGGCCGTCTGATCACGGCCTTGCTCGCGCCGCTGGCGCTGGTCGTGGCAGTGCTCGGATCCATCCTCGGCGGCATTGCGACGCCGACCGAAGCCGCGTCTGTCGGCGCCGTCGGCGCGATCCTGCTGGCTGCGATCCGCAATCCGTCTGGGCTGCCTGGTGCATTGACGAGCACCGTCACGACCACGGCGCAGATGACCAGCATGATTTTTGTCATCCTGATCGGTGCGACCATGTTCGGCCTCGTATTTCGTGGTTTCGGCGGCGACGACCTCGTGCACCGCACCTTGACGGACCTGCCGGGCGGCACGAGCGGGGCCATCCTTGCGGTGATGCTGGCGATGTTCCTGCTCGGCTTCGTCATGGATGCCTTCGAGATCATCTTCGTGGTGGTGCCGATCGTGGCGCCCATCCTGCTCACCATGCCAGGCGTCGATCCGGTCTGGCTCGGCATCCTGATGGCGATGAATCTGCAAACCTCCTACATCCATCCGCCGCTGGGGCCGACGCTCTTCTTCCTGCGCGGCGTGGCGCCGCCGGAGATCACCACGCGGCACATCTATGTCGGCATCGTGCCGTTCGTGATCATCCAGCTTGCCGCGCTTGCGATGCTGTGGTTCGTGCCCGGTCTGGCGACGGCTTTGCCGCGCATGCTGTATGGAGGCGGATGAAGCCGATGCGTGCGGCCGAACTCTTCGATCTCACCGGTGAGGTTGCGCTGGTCACCGGCGCATCGTCCGGGCTCGGCGCACGCTTCGCGCAGGTGCTGGCGGCGAATGGCGCGCGCGTGGTTCTGGTGGCGCGGCGCATGCAACGGCTGGAGGCTTTGGCCGCAAGGATCGCGAAGGCCGGCGGGCAGGCGATTGCTGTCGAAGCCGATGTGACAGATCCCGATGCCATGCGTGCGGCGTTCGATCGCGCAGAGGCGGCGTTCGATCCGGTGACGATCCTTGTCAACAATGCCGGCGTCGCGCAGACCGCCCGCGCCATCGACATGAGCGAAGCCGAATGGCGGCGCGTTTTGTCGGTCGATCTCGACGCGGTCTTTGCCTGGTCGCAGGAAGGCGCGCGCCGCATGATCGCGGCAGAAAAACCGGGTGCCATCGTCAATCTGGCATCGGTGCTGGGCTTTGGCGTATCGCGCGGCGTTGCCGCCTATGCGGTCGCCAAGGCCGGTGTCGTGCAACTGACCAGGGCGATGGGGCTTGAATTTGCGAGCAAGGGCGTGCGCGTCAATGCCATCGCGCCGGGCTGGTTCGTCACCGAGATCAATCACAGCTTCCTACAAAGCTCCAAGGGCGAGGACATCCGCAAGTCCATTCCTCTGGCGCGCTTCGGACAGGACGGCGATCTGGACGGTGTTCTCCTGCTGCTGGCTTCGCGCGCCGGTGGCTACATGACCGGGACGACGGTCGTCGTCGATGGCGGACAGGTGATCGCGCTCGGCTGATCCATCACCAATGCGAATGCGAGCCTTGCATTCAATTGGCTTGATGTTGCCGCGTCCGGTCATCATGGTGCCCGGCCAACAGGAAGCCTGACCATGGACGGCCTTGCCGGACGCCGCCCGCAACGTGTTGATTCTGCCCAGGCCTGGATGCGCCTCGGCGTCGCGCTGGTGCTCGCCACGATCGGTGGCGCCTGCATGTGGTCTTATGTCGTGGCGCTGCCTGCCGTGCAGGCCGAATTCGGCATTCCGCGGGCGGACGCCACCTTTCCCTATACGATGGCAATGTTCGGCTTTGCCGCCGGCAACGCCGTTCTCGGCCGCCTCGCCGACCGTTATGGGATCATCGCGCGGGTGCTGGCCAGCATTGTCTGCAACGGCGTGGGCTATGTCGGCGCTGGACTTGCACCGAACATGCTCATGGTGTCGATGGCCTATGCCTTTATCGGTCTCGGCGCCGGCGCCTGTTTCGGTCCGCTCATTGCCGACATGTCGCACTGGTTTCTGCGCCGCCGCGGGATCGCAGTGGCGATCGCGGCGTCCGGCAATTATTTCGCTGGCGCCATCTGGCCGCCCGTCATCCAGCATTTCACCGCTTCAGACGGCTGGCGCGCGACACATATCGGGATCGGGATCTTCTGCGTAGTGGCGATGCTGCCGTTGTCATTCCTGCTGCGCCAGAAGACCGCGCTCCTGGAAACGCCGCCCGGCAGCCATGTCTACAAGGCGCCTGACCTCGGCATCTCTTCGAATGCGCTCTTCGCATTGTTGTGTGTCGCCGGCATCGGCTGCTGCGTGGCGATGGCGATGCCGCAGGTGCATATCGTCGCCTATTGCGGCGACCTCGGCTATGGCGTGGCGCGCGGCGCCGAGATGCTGTCTTTGATGCTGGGCTTCGGCATCATCAGCAGGCTCGCATCCGGGATGATTGCCGACCGCTTCGGCGGTGTGGTGACCTTGCTGATCGGCTCGTTCATGCAGGCCGTGGCCCTGGCGCTGTATTTCCTGTTCGACGGTCTGACGTCGCTGTACCTGATTTCCGCCCTGTTCGGGCTGATCCAGGGCAGCATCGAGCCAAGTTACGCGATCCTAGTGCGCGAATATTTTCCCCCGCGGGAAGCCGGCGAGCGGGTGGGCTATGTGATTATGGCGACGGTTGTCGGCATGGCGCTTGGCGGGTGGATGTCGGGCTGGATATTTGACATGACCGGCTCCTACCGGATGGCCTTCCTGAATGGCCTCGGCTGGAACCTGCTCAATCTGGCCATCGCCTTCTGGCTGTTGCGGGCCGGGCGCCCGCGTCCGGCGATGGCCTGACACTCCGTTATTGCCAGTAAATTGAGCGTGCGCAGCCACGCCTATGGCGCATGGGTCACACCATGCGACATCGACTCGCGCAGGGTTGCGTCTCATCGCCGTGTCGCCCAAAATAGCTCTGCCCGAATCCGCCTCGGCAGCGGCACCCCATTGAAAGCCCTCGATAATTTGCGGGGGTGCCCTCAAAAGGTCAGTATTGTTGACCTTTGTGCCATTTGCTCACCACGCCGTCGGGTTAGCCGTCGATGCTTCCGTCGCGTAGCTGAGCCAAGAAGGATCGCGCATGACCCCGCGGCAGGTCGGCCTTGACGACAAATACGATCTGACAAAACGCCAGATCTTCGTGACCGGCTATCAGGCCCTGATCCGGCTTTGCTTGATGCAGAAGGAACGTGACCGTCTTGCGGGACTGAACACCGCCGGCTTCGTCACCGGCTATCGCGGCTCGCCGCTCGGTGGCCTCGACAATCAGTTCATTCGCGCGCGCAAATTCCTGGAGCCGAACGACATCCTGTTCCAGGCCGGGCTGAACGAGGATCTTGCCGCCACCGCACTGTGGGGCACCCAGCAGGCCGAATTGCGCGGCGAAGGCAAATACGACGGCGTGTTCGGCGTCTGGTACGGCAAGGGTCCGGGCGTCGACCGCACGGGCGATGTCTTCCGCCATGCGAATTTCGCCGGCTCCTCGAAACATGGCGGCGTGCTCGCCCTGATGGGCGACGACCACACGGCCGAATCCTCCACCACCGCGCATCAATCGGAATATCACTTCGTCGATGTGATGATTCCGATCCTCAATCCGGCAGGCGTGCAGGAGATCATCGATTACGGCCTCTACGGCATCGCCATGTCGCGCTTCTGCGGCACCTGGTCGGCCCTGAAATGCATGCACGAGACGGTCGAGTCGACGGCCGTGATCGATGGCGGGCTCGACCGCGTGAATATTGTCATGCCCGAAGACTTCGTAATGCCGGAGGGCGGGCTGAATATCCGCTTGCGCGATACGGTGCTGGGGCAGGAGGCGCGGCTCTACGATTACAAGCGCGATGCGATGCTGGCCTTCATCCGCGCCAACAAGCTCAACAAGATCGTCACCTCCGGCGGTCAGAATGCCAGGATCGGCATCATCACCACCGGCAAGGCCTATCTCGATGTGCGTCAGGCGCTCGACGAACTCGGCATCGACGAAGTGCGCTGCAACGAACTCGGTCTGCGCATCTTCAAGGTCGGATGTCCCTGGCCGATCCCGCGTGACGAGTTGGTGGCCTTCGCCAAGGGGCTCGATCTGATCATCGTGGTGGAGGAAAAGCGCGCGCTTCTGGAAGTGCAGGTGCGCGAAGAACTCTATGGCACCGCCAACCAGCCGGTCTGTATCGGCAAGAAGGACGAGCGCGGAAATTGGCTGTTCCCGATCAAGGGCGCGCTCGATCCCAACGAGGTCGCGATCGCCATCGGCGACCGGGTGCTGGCGCGTGTCAATGACGACGCCATCGCCCTGAAGGTCTCGCGTCTCAAGCAGGCGCAGCATGCCCTCAACGAATTGCAGGAGGTGGCGCAGCGCACGCCGTATTTCTGTTCCGGGTGCCCGCACAACACATCGACCGTGGTGCCGGATGGCATGCGCGCCTATGCCGGGATCGGCTGCCATTTTATGGCCCAGTTCATGGACCGCAATACGCAGGGGTTCACGCATATGGGCGGCGAGGGCGCCAACTGGATCGGCGAGGCGCCATTCTCGACACGCGGCCATGTGTTCCAGAATCTCGGCGACGGCACCTACAATCACTCCGGCTATCTGGCGATCCGCGCGGCGATCGCGTCCGGCGTCAACATCACTTACAAGATTCTTTATAACGACGCGGTCGCCATGACCGGCGGTCAGCCGAACGAAGGCGGTCTGAACGTGCCGCAGATCGCGTTGCAGGTGGCCGCCGAAGGCGTCAAGCGGATTGCGGTGGTCAGCGACGACCCGCGCAAATACCCGAGCGGCATCGATTGGCCTAAGGGCATCACCTTTCATCACCGCGACGACCTCGAAGAGGTGCAGCGCGATTTCGCGACCGTGCCCGGCACCTCGGTTCTGATCTACGACCAGACCTGCGCGGCGGAGAAGCGCCGCCGCAGGAAGCGCGGCACATTTCCCGATCCCGACAAGCGCGTCATCATCAACGAACTGGTCTGCGAGGGTTGCGGCGATTGCGGCGTGAAGTCCAATTGCGTGTCGGTGCAGCCGCTGATGACCGAATGGGGCCGCAAGCGCACCATCGACCAATCCAGCTGCAACAAGGATTATTCCTGCGTGAAGGGCTTCTGCCCGTCCTTCGTGACGGTGCATGGCGGCAAGCCGAAGCGCGGCACGGCGGTGTCGGAAGTGGCCGAGACATTGCCTGAACCGGTGCTCCCCGGCATCGGCAAGCCATACGGTATCATCGTGACCGGTATTGGCGGCACCGGCGTCGTCACGATAGGCGGCATTCTCGGCATGGCTGCGCATATCGAGGGCAAGGGCGTCGGCATCATCGATATGGCGGGCCTCGCCCAGAAGGGCGGCGCGGTCTACAGCCATATCCGTATCGCCAACAAGGCCGAGGATATCCACGCGATCCGCATGGCGGCGGGCGGCACCGATCTCGTGCTCGGTGGCGATATCGTGGTGGCGGGCAACAAGAAGGTGCTGGCGGCGGTCAAGCACGGCGCAACGAAGATGATCATCAACACGGCGGAATTCCTGCCCGGTGATTTCACCCGCAATGCCGATTTCTCGCTGCCGACCGAGCGGCTGAAGCGCGCCATTGCCCAGGCGGCGGGCAGCGACAACGTCTCCTTTATCGATGCATCGCGGCTGGCCACGGCGCTGCTGGGCAATTCGATTGCCGGCAACATCTTCATGGTCGGCTATGCCTGGCAGAAGGGCGCCATTCCGCTGCAGGCGGCTTCCATCGAACAGGCCATCGCACTGAACGGCGAGGCGGTGGCGATGAACCAGGCGGCCTTCCGCTGGGGGCGGCGCGCCGCGCTCGATATCGCGGCGGTGGAGAAGACGATCCCGGCACCCGCCGCTCAGGACGAGAACCGTCGGCTGTCGCACAGCCTCGACGAGACGATTGCGCGCCGCGTCCGCTTCCTGACCGATTACCAGAATGCCGGATATGCGCGCCGTTACAGCGATCTTGTGGCCAGCGTGCGCAAGACCGAAAGCGAGCGCGTGCAGGGCATGACGGCGCTTGCGGAGACAGTGGCGCGCAATCTGTTCAAGCTGATGGCCTACAAGGACGAATACGAAGTCGCGCGTCTGTTCACCGACGGCACGTTCGCCAAGCAGATCGAAAGCACATTCGAACCGGGCAGCCTGCGCTATGAATTCCATCTGGCGCCGCCGCTGCTGGCGCGCAAAGACAAGATCACCGGCGAACCGCGCAAGATGAGTTTCGGGCCGTGGATGATGCGCGCCTTCGGCTGGCTCAGGCGCGGCAAGGTGCTGCGCGGGACGCCCTTCGATCCGTTCGGTTACAGCGCCGAACGGCGCACCGAGCGCAGGCTGATCGCGGATTATGAAGCAACCCTCGACGAGCTTCTGGCGGCGTTGAGCCCGGACAATCACGCCCTTGCCGTCGGCATTGCCGCCATCCCGGAAAAAATTCGCGGCTTTGGCCCGGTCAAGGAGCGGCATTTGCAGGCCGCCAAGGCCGACGAAGCGGCTTTGCTGGAGCAATTCCGTTCCGGCAGTCCGGCATTTCTGAAGGCGGCTGAATAGCCAAGCCTTTGCCGCTCTCCCGCCCGGATGGCCGGTTTGCCTTTCGCAGGCTTGACCGGCCACGCGGCCTGATTTCTTATCAAGACAGACGGACACAAGCCGACAAAAGGCGGGCCGTCGGCCGCACCCCTCAAGGGCGCGGTTTACCGGGAGGGATGGCTTTGGCCGACGGGCTCGAGGCGGCTGCGGATACATTTCCGAAGCTTCTGATGCATCACGCGCGTGTGCGCGGCGATCGTCCTGCATTGCGGCATAAAGATCTCGGCATCTGGCAGACCTGGACCTGGGCAGACCTGCTGCGTGAAGTGCGCGCGCTGGCGCTCGGCCTGTCCAAACTCGGCGTGAAGCGCGGCGACACGGTCGGGATCGCCGGCAACAACAGGCCACGGCTGTATGCCTCGATGATGGCGGCGCAGGCGCTCGGCGCCATCCCGGTCCCGGTCTATGCGGACGCGGTCGCGACCGAGATGGCCTATGTCCTCGATCACGCCGATGTCGCGGTTGCGGTGGTGCAGGATCAGGAGCAGGTCGACAAGATCCTGTCGGTGCAGGAGCAATTGCCGAAATTGCAGCATGTTCTCTACGACGAGACGCGCGGCCTGCGCGATTACGATCACAGCCGTTTGCACGATCTTGGAAAGCTGATCGCCGAGAACGCCGCAATCATCGACGCCGATCCGCAAGCCAGTGCGCGTATCGATCGCGAGATCGCCGCGGGCATCGCGACGGACCCGTCGATCATCCTCTATACGTCCGGCACAACCGGCCGCTCGAAGGGGGTCGTGCTCACTGCCGGCCGCTGCATTGCCGCCGCGACCGATACCGTGGCTTTCGATAAGCTCACCGACCGCGATGTGGTGCTGGCCTATCTGCCGCTCGCCTGGGTCGGTGATCATTACCTGAATTATGCGCAGTCGCTGGTCGCAGGCTTCTGCATGGCCTGTCCGGAATCCTCCGATACTGCCCAGCAGGATCTGCGCGAGATCGGCCCGACCTTCTATTTCGCTCCGCCGCGCGTGTTCGAGAATCTGCTGACGCGGGTGATGATCCGTATGGAGGATGCCGGTTATCTGAAGCGGCAGATGTTCCATTATTTCATCGGCGTGGCGCGGCGTTACGGTGAGAAAATCCTCAACCGGCAGAGCGTGCCTGTGGGCGGCCGGCTGCTGTATGCGCTGGGCGACCTGCTGGTCTATGGCCCGCTGAAGAATGTCCTCGGATTCTCGCGGGTGCGCACCGCTTATACGGCGGGCGAGGCGATCGGGCCGGAATTGTTTTCGTTTTATCGCTCGCTCGGTTTCAACCTCAAGCAGCTTTACGGTCAGACCGAGGCATTCCTCTATGTCACCTGCCAGCCGGATCGTGAGATCCGCGCCGATACGGTCGGTCCCGCCGCACCGAATGTGGACATCCGTATCTCCGAGACCGGTGAGGTGATGTTCAGATCGCCCGGTATGTTCACCGGCTATTTCAAGGAAGCGGAAAAGACCGCCGAGACGATGACGCCGGACGGTTACGTCAGGACCGGCGATGCCGGCTTCTTCGATGCCACCGGCCACCTGAAGATCATCGATCGCGCCAAGGATGTCGGGCGGCTTGCAACCGGACAATTGTTCGCGCCGAAATACATCGAGAACAAGCTGAAATTCTATCCCAACATTCGCGAGGTGGTCGCCTATGGCGATGGCCGTGAATTCGTGACCTGCTTCATCAATATCGATATTACCGCGGTCGGCAATTGGGCCGAGCGCTCCAATGTCGTCTATGGCTCCTATCAGGAGCTGGCCGGCGATCCGCGGGTCTATGACCTGATCGAAAAGCATGTCGCCGAGGTCAACCGCGCGATGGCCGGCGAGGAGATGATGGTTGGTGCGCAGATCAGGCGGTTTCTCATTCTGCACAAGGAACTGGACGCCGATGACGGCGAGATCACCCGCACGCAAAAGGTCCGGCGCGGTTTTGTCGCCGATCGCTACAAGCCGCTGATCGATGCGCTCTATGGCGGCGCATCCGAGGCCGATATCTCCACCGAAGTGACCTTCGAGGACGGGCGCAAGGGTATCATCTCGGCGCGGGTGAAGATCCGCGACATGCAGCCGGTGCCGGTCGCCCTGAACACGGAGAAGGCGGCGTGATGCCTGGCTCCTGCAGGACGGAACGCGAGCGAGGGGAGAGGTTATGAGAGCCCCGGCGCCATCCGACATAGCGGCTGGCGAGGTGCTGCTGGCCGTGGAGAATGTGTCGCTGTCTTTCGGTGGCGTGAAGGCGATCCGCGATGTGGCCTTCGATATCCGGAAGGGAGAAATCCGCGCCATCATCGGCCCGAACGGCGCCGGCAAGACCTCGATGCTGAACGTCATCAACGGCTTCTACACGCCGCAGGAAGGCAGGATCACCTTCAAGGGCCGGACGCGGGCCAGGATGCGCCCTTACGATGCCGCGCGCGGCGGCATTGCGCGGACGTTCCAGAATGTGGCGCTGTTCCGCGGCATGACCGCGCTTGACAACATCATGGCCGGGCGCACGCTGAAAATGCATCGCGGCCTGTTCTGGCAGATGCTGCGCTTCGGCCCGGCGCTGGCG
>JAEVZN010000441.1 GCA_023392205.1 Pseudomonadota bacterium | reverse complement strand
GGCTCCAGCCCGGCCTTCATGCCGAGCACCATGGCTTCGGCGGCGGCAACATTGTGAATCGCCACCAGAAGATTGGCGACGTATTTCATCTTGCTGCCATTGCCGAACACGCCGAGATTGTTGGTCTGCCGCGAAAATCCGGCGAAGACAGGCAGCACCGATTTGATCGCCTTCTCGTTGCCGCTGGCATAGACGACAAGGTCGCCGACGGCGGCCTGCGCCCCGGTGCCGCTGACCGGACAATCGAGCATGGTATGGCCCGCCTTGCCGGCCACCTTCTCCGCCGCGAGCTTGTCGTCGAGCGTGAATGTCGAGGCCTCGATCAGGATGCGGGGCGGTGATTTCGCGGCGGCGATGTCCGCTACGACCGCGTGCAATGCCTTCGGACTGGGCAGGCTGGTGATCACCACGGGGCAATCCGCAAGCACCTCTTTCACAGTGTCGCAAATCTGAACGCCGGCCTTTTTCATGGCCTTGCGACGTTCCGGATCGGTATCCATCCCGGAGATGCTCCAGCCATCGGCGATCAGATTGCGTGCAAATGAACCGCCCATGATGCCGAGGCCGATAATACCGACCTTGCCCTTGCCCTTGCCTTTCGCCTTTTCCTTGCTCTTTGCCTTGCTGTCTTTCGCCACGCATGTCTCCCGTTCGGTCCTTGGCCGTGCGCGGCCGTTCATATATGGGTTCTGGTCCGGGCAACAGTCCGAACATTTGCAGGGGAATTCTATGCGCCCGCGCGTCTATGTCACCCAACCCATCGCCGATCGCGCGCTGCTGCGCCTGCAGGAAATTGCTGAGGTCGAGGTGAACCAGGATTCCAGCCGGATCCTCGCCAAGCCAAAACTGATCGAGGCGGCCCGGCGCAGCGATATTATCCTCTGCCTGCTGCATGACACCATCGACCGCGACGTGCTCGCCGCCAATCCGAACCTGAAGGCGGTGGCGTCGATGACCATCACGCCGGATGCGATCGATGTGAACGAAGCCACGACGCGAAAAATCATCGTGACCAATATCCCGGCCGTTGTGACCGATGCGACCGCCGATCTAGCCTTCGGGCTCCTGCTGGCCGTCGGCCGCCGGATCGCGGAGGGCGACCGTGTGGTGCGCTCGGGCGTGTTCCCAGGATCCCAATCGAACCATCTGGCGGGCGCGGCCGTGTCCGGCAAGACGCTGGGTCTGGTCGGGTTCGGACGTATCGGACAGGCCATGGCGCGGCGTGCCCGTGGCTTCGACATGAAGGTGATCTATGCCGATCCGCGCGGGATCCCCGCGGAGGACGAGGCCCGGCTCGGTGCGACCGGAGTCAGCCTTGAGGAAGTTCTCGGCCAGTCGGACTTCGTATCGCTGCATCCGGCGCATACCGAAGAGACCTATCACATGATCAGTACGCGGCAATTCGCGCTGATGAAGCGATCCGCCTTCCTGATCAATACGTCGCGTGGCGCGATCGTCGACGAGCCTGCGCTCGCGCGTGCACTGGCGGAAGGCCGGATCGCCGGCGCGGGCATCGATGTCTACGAACACGAGCCAAAGATCGAGCGCAGCCTGCTGACCATGAACAATGTGGTCCTGACGCCGCATCTGGGCAGCGCCGTCATGGAATTGCGCGAAAGCATGGCGCATATCGTGGTCGACAATATCGCGGCGATTGTGGAGGGACGTGAGCCGCCGAACTGCATCAATCCGACGGTGTTCGCCCCGGGGGCGTGAGGCGTTGCGGCGCCCGCTCATGAACTGCATGCGCCGGACATCAATATTCAATTCCGTCCTCGCCGCCTGAACGTGGATGCTTCCGGCGTTGCTCATGTGCCTCGCCGGCATGCTTTCCGAGCGTCCAGCCAACCGCCGCCAGATGGCCCTGTGCCCAGTCGACCGATTCCTGGTCTGTGACAGTGGCAATTGAATTATTCCAGCGGTTGAACCAGCCGGCCAGGCTGACGACCGCCAGCATTTCCACGATCTGGCGATCGGAATAATGCTTTCGAAGATCCGAGAAATGCCGCGGTCCGACCAGGCTTGGAACGCTCGCGCCGTCGCGGGCGAGGCGAAGTGCGTCGCGCTCGGCGTCAGTGAAGGCCCCGGATTCTTCGAACGTCCAGATATCGCGGATGCGGGCCGGATCGACTCCCAGCAGATTCAGCGTATAGGCGCCATGCGCCTGGCAATGCTGACAGCCACCCGCGATGCTCGCCATGGTGAAGATCTCGCCGCGCAGCTGCTTCGACAGGTTGTTGGGCGACACCATCACAAGTTCCGCAAGCTCCTGGAAGACTTTCGCCAATTCCGGCCAGCGGAAGAATTCGAGATTCTGTCTGTCCTGATATTGATCGTCGGCCATGTATCTTGGCTCCTTTGCTGATGATGGGGTCTGAAGCACAGGAAAATCAGGGCGAGAGAGGCTCTCACTCGGCCGTCCAGCCGCCATCCACGAGAAGCGACGTGCCAGTGACCAATGCCGAGGCATCTGAGGCGAGAAAGACAATCGCGCCCATCAGGTCTTCGACCTGCCCGAGCCGGCCAAGCTTGATCTTGTCCAGCACCGATTGCCGGAAGGCATTGTCGGCGAGAAATGGCCGCGTCATCGGCGTCTCGATGAAGGTCGGCGCCAGCGCATTGACCCTGATCTTCTGCGGACCCAGTTCGACGGCCATCGCCTTGGTCAGGCCTTCGATGGCGGCCTTGCTGGTGCAGTAAACCGTGCGCCGCGGTCCGCCCACATGGCCCATCTGCGACGAGATGTTGACGATCGAACCCGGCCTGCTGGCATCCGACAGCCGCTTTGCCACCGCTTGCGCAACAAAAAACGCCGCGCGCACATTCAGCCCCATGACAAAATCGAAGTCCTCAATTTTCACGTCGATGAACGGCGCCGGGCGATTCGAGCCGGCATTGTTGACGAGAATGTCGAAGAGCTCGTTCTCCATGACAAGCCGCCGCACGGCCTCGATATCCGTGACGTCGCACGCCATTGCCTCGGCCTTGCCGCCGCGCTCGCGCATCGCTGCAGCAGCAGCCTCGATCTCGTCCTTGCTGCGCGCGACCAGCACCACATCGGCGCCGGCATCGGCCAGTGCGGCAGCCGCGGCGAGCCCGATTCCGCGACCGGCGCCAGTCACAATCGCACGCTTGCCGTCGAGGCGGAAGGAGGGGGTGCGAGGCAGCAATTCAGACGTCATTTCCGGAAAACCTCACATGATCGTTGAGATCAGCAATCCGCACGCAGTCAGGCCCAGCACCGTAAACGTCATCGCCATGCCGGTCACGCGAAAGCGGAAATCCTCATCGGTGCGCGACACGCCATAGGCATGCGCAAGACGGCCGGCGAGGAGACTGACGGCCAGCGAATGCAGAATCCAGCTCGGCCATCCCGCGAATTCTGCGAATGCGAGAAGCAGCAGCGCCAGCGGCACATACTCGGCGAAATTGGCCTGCACGCGGATGCGCCGCTCCAGCGCAGTATGGCCGCCGACGCCGAGCGCGACCTTGCTGGACCGGCGCAGGCCGATGACCCGCAGCGACAATGCGATGAACATCAGGGCAAGAATGGCGGCATAGGCCGGCACGATCGTGAGCATGAGACATCCTGTTTCCGAATGCACCAGCATTCAGATACGGGATCACTCCGCCGCGGTTGCATAGGCAATGTTGCGGCCGCCATAGCGCCGCACGCGCACATTGGCCTGTTCGGCATGGCCCAGAAAACCTTCCAGCACGCAAAGCCGTGAGCAATATTCGCCGATCGTCGCAGACGCTTCGTCGGTCAGCACCTTCTGATAGGTGCAGGTCTTGAGGAATTTCCCGACCCACAATCCGCCCGTATAGCGCGCCGCCTTCTTGGTCGGTAGCGTGTGATTGGTGCCGATAACCTTGTCGCCATAGGCGACATTGGTGCGCGGCCCCAGAAACAGCGATCCGTAATTGGTCATGTTGTGCAGGAAGTAATCCGGATCGCGCGTCATCACCTGCACATGCTCCGACGCGATACGGTCCGCTTCCGCCACCATCTCGTCAATGCTGTCGCACACGATCACCTCGCCATAATCCTTCCACGCCTGTCCGGCGGCATCGGCGGTCGGCAGGATCGCGAGCAGCCGCTCGACTTCCGCCATGGTGTCCCTCGCAAGTTTCTCCGAATCCGTGATCAGCACAGCCGGCGAGGTCGGCCCGTGTTCGGCCTGTCCCAGAAGATCGGTCGCGCAGATTTCCGCGTCCACTGAATCGTCGGCAATGATTAGCGTCTCGGTCGGCCCGGCGAGCAGGTCGATGCCGATGCGGCCGAACAATTGCCGCTTGGCCTCCGCGACATAGGCATTGCCGGGACCGACAATCATGTCGACCGGCGAAATCGTGTCGGTGCCGAGCGCCATCGCCGCCACCGCCTGCACGCCGCCCAGCACATAGATTTCGTCGGCGCCGCCGAAATGCATGGCCGCCACGATCGCCGGGTGCGGTCCGCCGCGATGCGGAGGTGCGCAGGCGATGATGCGCTTCACGCCGGCGACGCGGGCGGTCACGATCGACATATGCGCCGACGCCACCATCGGATAGCGCCCGCCCGGTACATAACAGCCGATGGCATTTACCGGGATATGTTTGTGACCGAGGATCACGCCGGGCAGGGTCTCGACTTCGAGATCCTGCAGGGTCTCGCGCTGCTTCTGCGCGAAGTTCTTCACCTGCGCCTGCGCGAAGCGGATATCGTCGAGGTCGCGTTTGCTGACCTGTGCAATGGCCCGCTCGATCTCCTGCTCACCAAGCCGGAAGCTTGCAGGCTCCCAGTTATCGAATTTCCTCGACAGGTCGCGGATGGCAGCATCGCCGCGGGCCTTCACGTCGGACAAGATGCCTTCGACCGTGGCGCGCACCTTAGCATCGGCTTCTTCGACGGCATCGGCCGATAATCCGCGTTTGAGGTATCGGGCCATAACACATTCTCCTGACCTGACTCCGTTATCCTGAGACTCGTTTCGCAAGCACCTCACGATGACGGATCAAGGCCACGCGGGTTTGATCTATTTGATTGCCTGCGGGTTGATCGGCGAGCCGGTGCCTCCGGTGATGATCAACGGCGGGCCGGAGAAGAAGAATTCATAGACCTTATCGTCAGCGCAGTCTTCGGCCAGTTCCTTGAGGTAGAAGATCTCGCCCATGCATAAACCCATGGCCGGGATCACCACCCAATGCCACGGCTGGTTGGCTTCTTCGGTCTCGTTCGGGCGCACCTCGCAGCCCCATGTGTCCATGCAGAGCGCGCCGATCTCTTTCTCCTGGCACCAATAGCAATTCTCGAACATCACGCCCGGCGCATCGCCGCCGGCATAGCCGCCCCACACGCCTTCCGACAGGCAGCGCTCCATCTGCCCGGTCCGGACATGTACGAAATCGCCTTTGCGGATCTCGACCCCCTGCGCCTTGGCGCATTTGTCGAGTTCGTCGTTGGAAATGCCTTCGCCGTCCTTCATCCATGGCACGCCACGAAAGCGTGCGATATCGAGCAGCACGCCGCGGCCGACCATCTTGTTCCTGGAATGCTCGATGCCGAGCACGGCAAGGCCGCGCGAGTCGATCAGTTTGGCGTCGTGGCCGTTATAGGCCTTGTCCTCATAGAAGATGTGGCCGAGCGCATCCCAATGCGTCGCGCCCTGTACGCAGAGATTGAGCGTATCGTCGGCATAGCGGATCTTGTTCCAGTCCTGCTGTCCTGCGACGGCATCGGTGCCGGTGGCGAGCATCTGATGGATCGGGTTGAAGCGGCCGCCGAACAGGCCGGTCTGCGGTCCGTCGCGATCAAGCGGGATGCCGAGGGCGAACACCTTTCCGGTCTTCACCAGTTTGGCGGCGGCGACGATATCTTCCGGCGTTACATGGTTGAGCGTGCCGATATGATCGTCCGAGCCCCAACGGCCCCAGTTCGAGAGCTTTTCCGAGGCTTCCTCGATGGCCTTCAATCCGACCTTGATGTTCATGCCCTCTCCATTTCGAGTCTCAGGCCCTTATCCTCAAGGTGCAAACGCAGCGAGCCTCGAAGGGTGACGGCCTCATACCTTGCCCAGTGCCGCGAGCACCTTTCCCGGCGTGAACGGCATGTCGGTCAGCGGCGTCGCTCCAAGCGGCCGCAGCGCATCGTTGATCGCATTCATCACGCAGGCCGGTGCGCCGGCGGTGCCGGCTTCGCCCGCGCCCTTGGCGCCGAGTTCGGAATCGGTCGTGGGCGTGACGACGTGGCCGATCTCCATGTCCGGCATCTCGACCGCCATCGGCACGAGGTAATCGGCCATGTTGCCGTTCAGCATCTGGCCGCGCTCGTCATACATGCAGTGCTCGAACAGCGCGCCGCCGAGCCCCTGCACGATGCCGCCGCGAATCTGCTCGTCCACGAGTTGCGGGTTGATGACTGTGCCGCAATCCTCCACACACCAATGCCTTAGGAGCTTGATGAAGCCGGTTTCGGTATCGACTTCGAGATAGGACGCCTGGATGCCGTTGGTGAAGGAGAAGGCGTAGTTTCGCGGAACATAATGGCGCGTGGCGACCAGTTCAGCCTGGAAGCCCGGCGGCAAGGTATCGGGTCGGAAATAGCAGATGCGCGCCACCTCATCGAGGCCGATACGTTCGGTGCCGGTGGCCTTGTCGACCACGATGCCGTTACGGATATCGAGATCCTCCGCCTTGGCCTGCAGGATGGACGCGGCGGCGGTGACGACATTCTCGCGCAGCGCCTTGCCGGCCTGCCAGGCGGCTTCGCCGCCGATCCCGGCCGCGCGCGAGGCCCATGTTCCGCCGCCATAGGGCGTGTTGTCGGTGTCGCCCATGATGACGCGCACCTTGTCCATCGACACGCCGAAGGCGGACGCGACGCATTGTGCGATCACGGCTTCCGCGCCCTGTCCCTGTTCGGAAACGCCGGTATGGCAGAAGATCGCGCCGGTGCCGTCGAGCCGTACGGTTGCGCCATCCTGCGCGGAGATGCGCGCGCCGCCGACGCCGTAAAACGCTGCGCTCGGATTGGTGACTTCGATGAAGGACGCAAAGCCGATCCCGCGATAGATGCCCTTGTCGCGCGCGGTGGCCTGATCGGCGCGCAATGCCCTGTAGTCCATCATCTTCAGAATCTTGTCGGTCGATGCGTGGTGCGACAGCCTCTCGAACTTGATGCCGGACGCGGCCTGTGCCGGATAGGCATCGTCCGCAATCAGGTTTTTCTTGCGCACCTCGACCGGATCGAGTCCGAGTTCGGCAGCGGCGAGGTCCACCAGCCCTTCCGTCACCGCAGTGGCGATCGGATGGCCGACCGCGCGGTACTGGCACATCACGTTCTTGTTCTGGA
>JAEVZN010000277.1 GCA_023392205.1 Pseudomonadota bacterium | reverse complement strand
GGTCGCATCCAACCAGCATGTGCCGGCCGATTATCTGCCGAGCACATCCTACGACCTGCTGAACTTCTTCCTCACCTACGAGCCGGTGAAGGACCTCTGGGTCAACTTCACCGTTGACAATGCACTGAACCGTTACTACCGGCCCTATGCCATTCCGCGCGGCTCCGACAGCGGCGGCACGCAGAACGACGTGCTGTGGTCCTCGGTCCCGCCCGGCATCGTGTACAAAGGCTCGGTGCGCATGCGCTTCAGCGCGATGTAGGGACGCACGCGCGTTTCACACCAAAGGGAGACGGAACAGATTCCGTCTCCCTTCAGACTTTGCCAGCAACAAGCCAGCCACAGGAGACAGGCACATGTTCATCGCCATGAATCGCTTCCAGGTCAAAAAGGGATCGGAAGCCGAATTCGAGAATGTCTGGAAGTCGCGCGACTCCTATCTTGAGGAAATGCCGGGCTTCGTCGAATTCCACCTGCTGAAAGGCCCGGAAGCCGAAGACCACACGCTGTATTCCTCGCACACCGTCTGGGCGAGCCGCGGCGATTTCGAGGCCTGGACCAAGTCCGAGCAGTTCCGCAAGGCGCATGCCCGCGCCGGCAATGACAGCAGCACCGGCTCGCTCTATCTCGCGCATCCGAAATTCGAAGGCTTCGAGGTGCGTCAGACCATCAGCCGCAACGCGGCGTGAGCGGCATGAGCGCCATCGGAAAAGTGGCCACGGGAGACCTGTCCGCGTATCTTGCGGAGAATCCCGGCGCCATCGTCGAACAGGTCGCGGCCGAGCGCGGGCTCACCCCCCGCGCCGTGGTCGAGGCGTTGCCGCGCGAGATGCGGCGCTTCATCTCCGGCGCGCATTTCATGGATGTGATGACCGCCATCGGCGGCTGGGGCGATGTGACCTTCATCGTCCACACCGCCGACGGCATATTCGAATTCTCCGGCTCCGTGCCGGCGGGCTCGGTATCGCGCGGCTATTACAACATCCCCGGCGGCAAGGGCCTGCATGGTCATTTGCGGCACGAGCGATGCACGGAAATCGGCTTCCTCGAACGACCCTTCATGGGGCGGCTCTCGGCGGCGGTATTGTTCTTCAATGCCGAGGGCGGGATCATGTTCAAGGTATTTGTCGGCCGCGACGAGAATCGCGAATTGAAGGCCGACCAGCTTTCATCCTTCCGCGCGCTGCCGGGACAATTCACCGCGCATTGAGGCGGCGCATATCGTGCGGCGCCGTCGCCTAAAGCCGCGGCCGCTGCATGATCTGCTCCAGCAGCATCTCCTTGCGGCGCGGCAGCGCCTGCCGCGACCGATAGGCATTGATGATGACGCGGCGCTGCGGCAGCACCGCCCGCGTCGCCAGCAACCCGAGCTTCACCTCCATATCCACAGCGCCCGCCGGAATCACTGCGATGCCGGCGCCGGTCTGCACCATCACCTTGATGGTCTCGACATTGTCGACAATGGCGCGGATGCGCGGACGGATGCCGAGATCGTTGAACATGGTGGACACGATCTGCCCGTAACCGATCGACAATTCGTTCATGATGATGGGCTCCTCGATCAGCAGCGCGACGTCGACCGGACCCTTCTTCGCCGCCAGCCGATGGTCCGGCGGCATGATCAGCACCATGTCGAGTTCGAACAACGGCGTTCCGACAAGCCCGGACGGCACGCGGTCCGATGCCACCTCGGTGACAATGCCGAGATCGAGCCGGTCGTCATGCAGATCGTCGAAGATCACCCGCGTCGGCGCGGTCTTGATTTCCAGATGCAGGTTCTCCGGAAATGCATTGCCGGGAAACATCAGCGGCAGCAGCATCGGCGCCAGCCCCGACCCGATGCCGACGATCAGCGCCTCGACGCCGACCCCGCTCAGCCGCCGCGCCACATCCGACAGGTTCATCAGATCGGAGACGACGCGTTCGGCCTCGTAGAGAAACATGCGGCCGCGCTCGGTCGGCTCAATGCCGCGCCCGGTGCGCCGGAACAGCGAAAAGCCGATGCGGTCCTCCAGGAGCTTCACCTGCTCCGACACCGCCGATTGAGAAATGCTCAGGCGGCCCGCCGCCCTGGTGAAGCTGCGCTCCTTGGCAACGGCCAGCGCATATCGGATTTGCCGAAACTCCATGCCGTCTCCGGGTCACCTGCGCCAGCAACTTCGGGAAATGCGAGTAAAATCAGCGGCGCTGCCGCAGGTTAGCATAGCGGAATCGGTTTTGCCGATATCTCCATCTTCAAATGCTGTTGGACTCCGAGGGCGCAGAGGCGGACGCTCGGCCCGCTCAGCGGACATACGTTCACAAGCGAGTCACTGCCATGCCATCAGCCAACCTGCGCATCGGGATCGATACCGGCGGCACCTTCACCGATATCGTCTGCGTCGATCGCGCGACCGGCAGCGTCGCCGTCACCAAGGTGCCGAGCACGCCCGCCAATCCGGCGGTCGGTCTGGTCAATGGCGTCACCAAAATCCTGGGCGAGGTCGGCGCAACCGAAAACAACATTATCGGGCTGGCGCATGGCACGACGGTCGCCACCAACGCGCTGCTGCAGGGCTCGATCGAATCGCTCGGCCTCATCGTCACGCAGGGCTTCCGGCATGTGCTGGAAATCGCGCGGCAGGCGGTGCCGGACGGTTACGGCAATTCCTATTTCTGGGTGAAGCCGGAGCGGCCGGTGCCGCTGCATCTGATCCGCGAAGTGGGCGGGCGGCTGAATTTCAAAGGCGAGGAATTGCGCCCGCTGTCCGATGACGATGTGCGGCAGGCCGCGCGCTTCTTCAAGCGTCACGGCATCAAGGCCATCGGCGTGTGCCTCATTCACGCCTATGCCAACGATGCACATGAACGGCGCGTGCTGGAGATCCTGCAGGAGGAATATCCCGAAAGCACGGTGTCGATCTCCTCGCAGGTCCTGCCCGAATATCGCGAATATGAGCGCACCATCACCACGC
>JAEVZN010000243.1 GCA_023392205.1 Pseudomonadota bacterium | reverse complement strand
ATCTGGCGCCGCTCGGTTATGAATGTGTCGTCTATGACGGCGATCCCAAAGCCGGCGGCATGATGCGCACGCAGATTCCGAAATTCCGCCTGCCGGATGAGGTGATCGACGAGGAGACCGGCTACATCCTCGATCTAGGTGTCGAGTTTCGTGGCGGCCAGCGTGTGGAATCGCTGAAAAGCTTGCTGGCGGAGAATTACGACGCGATCTTTGTCGGCTCGGGTGCCCCGCGCGGCCGCGATCTCGACATTCCCGGCCGCGAAGAGGCGGCGAAAAACATCCATATCGGCATCGACTGGCTGTCCTCGATTGCGTTCGGGCATATCGACAAGATCGGCAAGCGCGTCATCGTGCTGGGTGGCGGCAACACGGCGATGGATTGCTGCCGCTCCGCGCGTCGTCTCGGCGGCGAGGACGTGAAGGTCGTGGTGCGGTCGGGCTTTGAGGAAATGAAGGCGTCTCCCTGGGAGAAGGAAGACGCCATGCATGAGGATATCCCGATCCACAATTACCTCGTGCCGAAATTCTTCACGCACGAGAACGGCAAGCTCACCGGCATCACTTTCGAGAAGGTGAAGGCCGAATATGACGACAAGGGCCGCCGCAAGCTGGTCCCGGCCGGCGAGCCCGACGAGCATTTTCCGTGCGACGACGTGCTGGTCGCGGTCGGCCAGGAGAATGCCTATCCGTGGATCGAACGCGATATCGGCATCGACTTCGACAAATGGAACATGCCGGTCGTGGACGAAAAGACCTTCGTCTCCACCAACCCGAAAGTGTTTTTCGGCGGCGACGCTGCCTTCGGGCCGAAAAACATCATCTGGGCGGTGGCGCATGGCCACGACGCGGCCTTGTCCATCCACAGGATGCTGTCGGGCGAGGACATCACCGAGCGACCATTGCCGCATGTGGAGGTCGTCAGCCAGAAGATGGGCATCCACGAATGGTCCTACGACAACGACATCACGCTCGACACCCGCTACCGGGTGCCGCTGCGTGAGAAGGTCGTGGCTTTGCGCGATATCAAGGCCGAGGTCGAACTCGGCTACGATCCGCGGCTTGCGCTCGGCGAGGCGCATCGCTGCCTCAATTGCGACGTGCAGACGGTGTTCGCGGCGCAGCTTTGCATCGAGTGCGATGCCTGCGTCGATATCTGCCCGATGGATTGCATCACCTTCACGCCGAATGGCGAAGAGGCCGATCTGCGCCAGCGGCTGGAGGCCCCGGCCACCAACCTCACGCAGGACCTCTACGTGCAGGACGGGCTCAAGACCGGACGGGTGATGGTGAAGGATGAGGATGTCTGCCTGCATTGCGGGCTGTGCGCCGAACGCTGCCCGACCGGCGCCTGGGACATGCAGAAATACCTGATCGAAATGGCACATGCAGGTGAGAAGAGATGCCAGCAGGCGCGCTCAGCAGCGTAAACGATTTCGTCATTCGCTTTGCCAATGTGAACGGCTCCGGCTCGGCCAGCGCGAACGAAATGTTCGGCCGCGCGGTGATGCGCATGGGCGTACCGGTCTCGCCGCGCAACAACTTCCCGTCCAACATCCAGGGGCTGCCGACCTGGTATGAAGTGCGGGTCACGGAAGACGGCCATCTCGGCGCGCGCGGCGGCGTCGATTTCATGGTGGCGATGAATCCGCAGACCTTCGACAAGGACGTGGCGATGATCGAGCCGGGAGGATATCTCCTCTACGACTCCACCAAGCCTTTGCCGCAATCGAAATTCCGCGAGGACATCAATGTCATCGGCGTGCCGCTGACGGCGATCGCCAACCGCGAATACAGCGACCCGCGCCAGCGCCAGTTGTTCAAGAACATCATCTATCTTGGCGTGCTGTCGGCCTTGCTCGATATGGACGCAAAGGTGATCGAGACGCTGATCGGCGAGCAATACAAAGGCAAGGACAAGCTGATCGGTCCCAACGTGCACGCCTTGCATCTCGGCCGCACCTGGGCGCTGGACAATCTGCAATGCCCGATCGGGCTGCGCGTGCAGGCCTCCGACAAGATCGGCGACCGCATCTTCATCGAGGGCAATGCTGCGGCGGCGCTCGGCGCGGTCTATGGCGGCGCCACCGTCTGCGCCTGGTATCCGATCACGCCGTCCTCCTCACTCGCCGATGCCTTCACCCGCTATTGCGCGAAGCTACGCGTCGACAAGGAGACGGGCGAGGCCAAATACGCCATCATCCAGGCCGAGGACGAATTGTCCTCCATCGGCATGGTGATCGGCGCCGCCTGGAACGGCGCGCGCGCCTTCACCGCCACATCCGGCCCCGGTATCTCGCTGATGCAGGAATTCATCGGGCTCGCCTATTTCGCCGAAATTCCCTCGGTCATCTTCAACGTGCAGCGCGCCGGCCCCTCTACAGGCATGCCGACCCGCACCCAGCAATGCGATCTGATCTCCTGCGCCTATGCCTCGCATGGCGACACCAAGCATGTGATGCTGCTGCCGGAAGACCCGCATGAGGCGTTCGAGTTCGGCGCCCTCTCCTTCGATCTGGCCGACCGCCTGCAGACACCGGTCTTCGTCATGCTCGATCTGGATATCGGCATGAACCACAGGCTCTGCGCGCCGTTGAAATGGGACGATGCGCGCCAATACGATCGCGGCAAGGTCATGACCCATGCCGAGCTGGATGCCGGCACCGAATTCGGCCGCTATCTCGACGTGCATGGCGACGGCATTCCCTACCGCACCTATCCCGGCACGCATCCGACCAAGGGCTCCTTCTTCACCCGCGGCACCTCGCGCGACCGCTATGCGAAATATACTGAGGAAGGCGCGGCCTATGTCGACAACATGCAGCGCCTGCTGCGCAAGTTCGAGACCGCCAGGGATATCGTGCCGCAGCCGCAGGTGATGCGCGCCGACAGGCCGACCAAATACGGCGTGATCTATTACGGCTCAACTGCACCGGCCATGGATGAGGCGATCGGCCTGATCGAAGCCCGCGGGCACACTCTCGACCGGATGCGGCTGCGCGCCTTCCCGTTCCATTCGAGTGTCGCAAGCTTCGTCGCCGACCACGACTTCGTCTATGTCGTGGAGCAGAACCGCGATGCGCAGATGCGCTCTCTGATCGTCAACGAATGCGGCATCGATCCGGTGCGGCTTATTCCGGTGCTGCATTATGACGGCACGCCGATCACCGCCCGCCACATCGCGCGCACCATCGGCGACCATCTCGACCAGCTCAAGGTGAAGCCGATCCGGGTGGCGTCGTGACGTCGCCTGAATAACTTGTGCAAAGAGACAATACTGAAGGACTGGCAATGAAATCCGTTATCGCCGCGCTCGCTCTGGTGGTCGCGATCGTTGTGTCGGCGCCGGCCTCCGCGCAATTCAAGACGCCCGAGGCGGCCGTGCAGGGTCTCTATGCGATCTATGCGAAACCCGATTCTGTCGGCTTCTCCGACCGCGATGCGCCGCGCTATTTCGATGCGGCACTCTTGAGAATGTGGCGCGCGGCCAAGTTTCAGGACGCCGACTTTTTCATTCAGGGTCAGGATTTCGAGATCAAGGACGTCAAGGTCGCGCCCGCCTCCATCAGCGGCGACAAGGCCGAGGCGACCGTCACGTTTCGCAATTTCGGTGAGCCTAGCCGGATCACCTACATTCTGGTGCAGGGCAAGGACGGCTGGCGCATCACCGACGCCCGCAGCGACAGCGAAACGCTGCGCACGGCGCTTAAACGAGCGAGCAAACGATGACCTACATCGCCAAACCGAAATTCCATCATCCGGCCCTGCCGAAGAACGACCTCGGCTACACGCATCGCGACTATGAGGGCACGATCTCGACTCTCTGCGCGGGCTGCGGACACGACTCGATCACCGCCGCGATCATCGAGGCCTGTTTTGAACTCTCCATCGAACCGCACCGGGTGGCGAAGATTTCCGGCATCGGCTGCTCGTCGAAGACGCCGACCTATTTCCTCGGCAATTCGCACGGCTTCAATTCCGTGCACGGACGTATGCCTTCCGTCCTCACCGGCGCCAATCTCGCCAATCGCGACCTGATCTATCTTGGCGTTTCCGGTGACGGCGATTCCGCATCCATCGGCTTCGGGCAATTCGCGCATGCGCTGCGCCGCGCGGTCAACATGGTCTATATCGTCGAGAATAACGGCGTGTATGGCCTGACCAAGGGCCAGTTTTCGGCCACCGCCGATCGCGGCTCGAAGAGCAAGCGCGGGGTCATCAACACCGACAATTCCATCGACCTTGCCGCCATGGCCTTGCAGCTTGGCGCCACCTTCGTGGCCCGCTCCTTCTCCGGCGACAAGAAGCAACTGGTGCCGATCATCAAGGCCGCCATCGAACATGAGGGTGCGGCCTTCCTCGATGTGATCTCGCCTTGCGTCGCCTTCAACAATCACGCCGGTTCGACAAAGAGCTTCGATTATGTGCGCGAGCATAACGAAGCGGTGAACCGGCTCGACGTCTTGTCCGGCCGTGCGCCGATCACGGTGGATTACGCGGAAGGTTCGGTGCAACTCGTCGAGCAACATGACGGCTCGACACTCGCTTTGCGCAAGCTCGGCGCCGATTACGATATCCATGACCGCACGGCCGCGATGGCCTTCCTGCAACGGCATGCCGCGGCGGGTCAGGTCGTGACCGGTGTGCTCTATATCGCCGAGGAGCCGCGCGATCTGCATGCCTCGCTGAAGACGGTGCATCAACCGCTCAACGCATTGGGCGAACAGGATCTCTGTCCGGGTTCGGCCGCACTCGACAAGATCAATGCCGGCCTGCGCTGATCGCGCACGCGCATCATCGCACGCATTCGGATTTCGCATAGCGACGCCCGGCGCCAACCTGCTACGGCGGGACGCGCGCCGCATCCGGCATTCTCATCGTCACGGAGAAGAACATTGCAACGCCGCACACTCGGCCGCTCGGGCCTGTCCATCGCCCCCATCGTATTCGGTGGCAATGTGTTCGGCTGGGGGGCCGATGAGAAAACCTCGTTCACGCTGCTCGATGCCTTTGTCGATGCGGGCTTCAATGCCATCGACACGGCGGATGTCTATTCGCACTGGGTGGCGGGCAACAAGGGCGGCGAATCCGAAACCATTATCGGCCGCTGGCTGAAGGCACGCGGCCGACGCGACGATGTGCTGATCTTCCCCAAGGCCGGCGGCGACATGGGTTCCGGCGCCTCGCTCAAGGCCGATTACATCATGCGCGCGGCGGAAGACTCGCTGCGCCGTCTGCAGACCGGCCATATCGATCTCTACCAGACGCATTTCGACGACACGTCAACGCCGGTCGAGGAGACGTTGCAGGCCTATGCGAAACTCGTCTCGCAAGGCAAGGTCCGTGTGCTTGGTGCCTCCAACGTCAGTCCGGAGCGGCTGCGCGAGTCGCTGGCCGCCAGCAAAAGCCTCGGCATTTCGCGCTACGAGACCTTGCAGCCGCATTACAATCTCTATGAGCGCGCGGGATATGAGCGCGACTATGAGGGCTTGTGCGAACAGGAACAGCTTGGTGTCATTCCCTATTACGCGCTGGCGCGCGGCTTCCTGTCCGGCAAATACCGTTCGGAGCAGGACAGCAGCAAAAGCAAATCGCGCGGCGACGGCATGGCGAAGTTTCTGAATCCGCGCGGCTTGCGCATTCTCGATGCGCTCGATGCAGTCGCCGCCCGGCATGACGCGACACCGGCGCAGATCGCGCTGGCCTGGCTCCTTGCGCGCCCGAGCATCGCCGCGCCGATCGTCAGCGCGACCAACCTCACGCAGCTTGCCGATCTTCTCAAATGCCCGGACATTGCATTGAGCGCGGCGGATGTGACTGCGCTCAATGCGGCAAGTGTCGAAACGGGTTAGAGACACTCCCAGCAGATCGCGACGATCCTGACGGCAATATGCTACCGCTTAGTTGCCGGTGTAAATCGTGGATTCGGCGTAGCAGAACAATGCCGGACAGGCATTGTCCGAACAGCACAGAACACAGCCGGAAGACGGCAGAGTTCACGCAGAAGAACCCGGATTAAGGCAGAACAACCCGCGTTATCTGTTCACACAGGCGCGCGTGAAGGCGCCGACCTGCCCGGCGCCCACCGCCTGCGATCCGGCCGACTGCGTGCAGGTGATGGCCCGGTCCTGGAAGCCCTGCCCTGCCGGCCGCCCCGGAATAATTGCCGGCTGCCCAACCTGACCGGCCACGCCCGGCATCGGCGCGGCCCGCGACGAGGGCGGTCCCATCGGCTGCACGGTGCCGACACGGGGCGCCTGTCCAAGCGGTGTCAGCGGCGACCGATAGGCCGGAACGGCCGATAAACTCGACGATCCGCGACGGACCATGCGGTGCGGCGCGACGCGCGGCAGCGGCGCCTCGGACAATCGGGTTTGCTCGGGATGGATAAGCTCGCTGCGCCCCGGCGCCTTTGGCCGGGCGCGTTTCTGTCCCGGCTCATCGCGCATGATGGAGTACGGATAGCCGTCGCGATCAGGCCGGCTCTGGGCATGAGCATCGGCAAGGCCTACGGCCGAAATCACTGCAAATCCAGTCACTAAGGCGAAAGCTCTGGCAGAGTGGAGCACCGGCTTGATCCCGTCTGTGAGCGCCGAAGCGCATATCACATGATATAGGAACGCTTTGGGCCGGTATCAGGTCCGCCGCCCGGACCCTGCGGATCATTCTTCCGGCGCATCCTCGATCGGATCGTAGCGACCGGCATCGAGCCCGAGCAGGTTCCAGGTCTGCAGCATATGCGGGGGCAAGGGCGCAGATACATCGATAACCCCGCCGCGCGGATGCGGCACCGCGATCCGCCTTGCCAGCAGATGCAGCCGGTTCTGCATGCCGCCGGGCAATTGCCAGTTTTCGATGTCGAAATATTTCGGGTCGCCGACAATCGGATGTCCGATATGGGCCAATTGCACGCGCAATTGATGCGTGCGGCCGGTAACCGGTTTCAGCGAAAGCCAGGCCAGCCGCTGCGCGGCCGTCTCTACCACCGCGTAATAGGTGATAGCATGGCTCGCTCCCTCCTCGCCGTGTCTAGCCACCCGCATCTGGGAATCGTCCTCGCGCTGCTCCTTAGCGAGATAGGTCGAGATACGACCCTGTTTGGGTTTGGGAACGCCCGGCACCAGCGCCCAGTAGATCTTGCGGGCCGCGCGAGAACGAAAGGTCTTGGCGAGCGCAGCAGCCGCAAAGCGCGACTTTGCGATCAGCAGACAGCCGGCGGTATCCTTGTCGAGCCTGTGTACCAGCCTCGGACGCTGCCCATCCTTGGTGCGGATGACACCCAGCATCCCGTCGATATGCCGCGTCGTGCCGGACCCGCCCTGAACCGCGAGCCCGGCCGGCTTGTTCAGCACCATCACGTCGTCATCATCGTAGAGTGTGATCGAATTCAGGAAGGTCAGCGTCTCGCCATTCCGGCCGTCCTCAGGGCGCGGCTTTTCCGGGTCGAGTCGCAGCGGCGGAATGCGCACCGACTGGCCGGTGTCGAGCCGATCCTTGGGCTCCACCCGCTTTCCATCCACCCGCACCTGACCCTTGCGGATGATGCGCTGGATATGGCTGAACGACAGCACGGCAAAACGGGCTTCCAGAAAACGGTCCATCCGCATCCCGTTTTCGTCGGCCGTCACTTCGACCGTCTGGACGCTGGTGCTGAGCGGCGCGGCCGGTTCCCGGACTATGTCGATCTGCGGGGCCGGTTGCGGGCGCGCGGCCCGACGGGGTGTGGTGCCGCGGATTGCTGAGTTGCGGGTGTCGATGTCACGCGCCTCGGGCTGACGAAGTTTACCCTTGCGCGCGGCTGCCACGCTTGGCTCGTCCTTGCGCGAGGCAGGCTTGCGGGAACCACGTTTCTGAAATTCCGGTTTTCGCGGTTCCGATGTGCGGGAGCCGGCCTCCGGCCCCCGTCCGTCTTTGGGACGGCTGGCCGGATTGCGGCCGCGCGCCGGGGCACGGCTGCGCTCGCCCCCGGGGCGGGTATTGCGGGGGGACGTTGAGCGGGGTCGACGCGATTTCATGGGAGCCGCATAGCACAATCGCGCGGACAAAGGGGAAACCGGCGCGCAGCCCGCTTTGGCTTTGCAGGCGTCCCGAAAGCTCGCCACTTTGCCGCGCCCGAAGAGCCGGCAGCGCCGTGGCCAAACGTCCCGGTTAGCGTAACCGGCTTATATTCCGACCAAATCGCCAAACCGGGATGTTGTCCGGCCCGGCGACAATCGTTTAATGAAGCAGGATTCAAGGCACGGGAATTCGATGGCTCTGCTGTTCTTCGTGGTCGGCCTTTGCATGCTTGTCGCCGGGGC
>JAEVZN010000171.1 GCA_023392205.1 Pseudomonadota bacterium | reverse complement strand
GCACATGCCTCCGCGATTCACCGCCGCCTTTGCCGATCGCCTCAACCGGGAATGCCCGATGCGCGTTTCCGAAGCCCGGCATGACGAGGTGATAGAGCCTGCGCATGTCTATATCGCGCCGGGTTCGCACCACCTGGAAATAGCGCGGCATGGCATGCAATTGCGTTGCGTTCTGCATGACGGTCCGCCTATGAGCGGCCATCGCCCATCCGTCGATGTGCTGTTCCGGTCCTTCGCGCGCACCTGCGCGAAGTCGACAATCGGTGTGATCCTGACTGGCATGGGCAAGGACGGCGCCGATGGCCTTGTCGAGTTGCGCAATGCCGGTGCAAAGACGTTGGGTCAGGACGAAGCGTCGTCGCTGATCTATGGAATGCCCCACGTCGCCTTCGAACGCGGTGGTGTCATGCGGCAGGTTTCGCTGAACAGGATGGCGGATGCCATCCTGGATGCGTGCGAAGGGCGTATCGATTCGGGCAGTGCTGTATCGCGGCCGCAACGTGCGGCCAGTACGATTTGATCCATCCATTTGGAATGAAGGCAATGAGCAATACTCAGGTTGCGACGGCAGACGGTGAAGCGACAGTCTTACTGCCGCAGATCCTCGATCTTGCAGCGGCGACGGCTCTGTTGGGCGACATCAGGCAGAGACTCGGGAGCGGCGCCAAAGTGCGCCTGGACGGTTCGCAGGTCGATACCGTGCTGCTGCCCTGTCTGCAGATCGTGCTGGCAGCCCTGCGGGCTCCTTCGCATGTCATTGTGGACGCGCCCTCCGAGGCGCTGGCGGCAGCTTTCGCCGATATCGGTCTTGATCTGCAAAGTTTGCTCGATGCCTCCCGCGCCGCCATTCCGGAAACGTGTCCGGTCATGCCCGATCCCGCCGCCATGACCGGGGCGGAGGCGGTGCCGTTCGTGCCGGAGGGCGACGTCAAGGTGCGGATCATGACCATCGACGATTCCAAGACGATGCGCGACATGCTGCGGCTCACCCTTGACGATGCCGGCTACGAAGTCCTGCAGGCGGTCGACGGTCAGGAAGGCGTCGACATGCTGCGGACAGAGGCCGTCGACATCATCATCACGGACATCAACATGCCGCGCATGGACGGATACGAGGTCATCCGCCAGTTGCGCGCGCGCCCCGAACATCAGGCGACGCCGATCCTGGTTCTGACCACGGAGAGCGAACTGGACAAGAAGAAAATTGCCCGCGAGGTCGGCGCAACCGGCTGGATGGTGAAGCCATTCGATCCGGACCGTCTTGTCGCCACGGTTCGCAAGGTCGTCGGTTAAAATTTCAGAGCGCATTTTTCGAGGGCATTTCTCATGTCGAGCCTGGATCAGCTGAAACACACTTTCTTCGACGAATGCGCCGAAGGTCTGCAACAGATCGAGACGGGCCTGAGCGAGCTGCGCGAGGGCATGGGCTCGGACGATACGGTGAATGCCGTTTTCAGGGCAGTGCATTCGGTGAAGGGCGGCGCGGGCATTTTCGGGTTCGAGGCGCTGGTCGGATTCGCGCATGTCTTCGAAACCGTTCTCGATGCCGTGCGCCGCGGCGATCTCGAACCCTCGACCGAGGTGATCGATACGCTGCTGACGGCCAGCGACGTATTGTCGGATCTCGTGCAGATGTCGCGTGCCGGCGATCCGATCCCATCCGGCTTCGGCAGCGATTGCCGGATGTCGCTGGAGCGGCTGATGTTCGCGGACGGAGCCGACATCGTGACGTCGGAGGAAGAGGCGGCGCCCGCCGATTTCGACGATATCGAGTTTGTGCCGCTGCGTTTCGATGCATTCGACGAACCGGCGAACGAACAGCAGGAGCGGGTGTTCCATCTCACGCTGCGTCCGAAGCCCGACATGATGAAGAACGGCAGCGATCCTTTGCTGCTGTTGCGGCAATTGCGCGGACTTGGCGAACTCACCTTGTCCACCCATCTCGAGGGGCTGCCGGAGATCGCGCAGATCGACGCCGAGCGCTGTTATCTCGGCTGGAGTGGCACGCTGCGGACGACGGCTTCGCGCGCGCAGGTCGAGGAGATTTTCGAGTTCGCCTCCGACGATTGCGAATTGTCGATCGAGGAAGAGCAGATCGCGGCTGTCGTTGACGCGAATGTCGTCCCGCTGGTGCCGGCCGACCTGTCGCAGGCGGAGGCGGCTCTGCCTCTGCCGGAGGAGACCCCGGACAGCACGACACTTGTCGGCATCGCGGCGGGCGGCGGCGGGCTGCAGCAGGTCGAGATGACCTCGATCCCGATACCTGTGATTGCGCCCGCCAAGGCCGAAGCCCCGGCGCCGGTTCCGGCCCGCCCGGTCGAGAGCGCCGAGCCATCCAGGGCGGCGGCACCGCGCAGCGGCAAGCCCGCGGCGACCACCACGCGTATCGAGCTGGAAAAGATCGACCGCGTGGTCAACATGGTCGGCGAGCTTGTGATCGCGCAGGCCATGCTCGGGCAGATCGTCCACGATCTGCCGGAAGCCGTCAGCGACCGGCTCTCGCAGATTCTCGACGAGGTGGTGCATCACACCCGCGAATTGAAGGACGGCCTGATGTCCATGCGGGCGCAGGCGGTCGGCGCGGTCTTCCAGCGCATGCCGCGTCTCGTGCGCGAGACGGCGGCGAAGGTTGGCAAGAAGGTGCGCCTCGAGCTGGCGGGAGAGACGACCGAGGTCGATCGCTCGATTATCGAGAGGCTGAGCGATCCGCTGACGCATATCATCCGCAACTCGGTCGATCACGGCATCGAATCCCCCGCCGCCCGTCTGGCTGCCGGCAAGAGCGAGGAAGGCATTGTCCGTCTTTCGGCCGAACATCGAGGCAGCCGGATCGTGATCGAGATTGCCGACGATGGCGCCGGTATCAATACGGAGCGCGTGCTTCAGAAGGCGCGTGAGCGCGGCATGGTCGGACTCGACGCGGTACTGACCGAGGACGAGATTAACAATCTCATCATGATGCCGGGCTTTTCGACGGCTGAGACCATTTCCGACATTTCCGGCCGTGGCGTCGGCATGGACGTGGTGCGCACAAATATTCAGGAAATCGGCGGACGCATCACGCTACATTCCGTGCGCGGGAAGGGCATGACCATCCAGCTCGCCCTGCCGCTGACGCTTGCGGTGATGGACGGCATGGTGATCAAGGTGGGCCGCGAGACCTATGTGATGCCGATGTCGGCCATCGTCGAATGCCTGCGGCCGCCGCGCTCCTACATCAACAATCTGGTCGGCACGCGCGGCATGTTGCAATTGCGCGGCGAACTGGTGCCGCTGGTCTATCTCGGCGACCTTCTGGATATCGGATCTTCGACAACCGAAGTGTCGGGCGAGAGCGTGGTCATCATCACCGATGGCGGCGAAGGCACGCGCCTCGGCCTTGTGGCCGATGAGCTTTGCGGTCACCAGCAGGTTGTCGTGAAAAGCATCGAGGAAAGTTACGGACCCGTCCCCGGCGTTGCGGCGGCGACGATCCTCGGTAACGGCAGTGTCGCGCTGATCCTCGATATCGAGAAACTGTCCGAATTATCGGGAGATCCGGCAATGAACATGTTGCGCTCAGGCCAGATGGCCAAGGTCGCGTGAGATTAGAGAAGCTTGCGATACGCCTCTTGGCGCTTCGCTTGCGATTGAGGAGAGAGATCGATGCCGAACGCCGTAGCTCTGAAAGTGCTGGTCGTGGACGACCAGGACAGTGTACGGAAAATGACCTGCCTCACGCTGGAGCAGATGGGAATTCGTCTCATTCACGAGGCCGAAAACGGCGTCAAGGCGATGCAGATCGCCTCGTTGCAGCCGATCGATCTGATCATCTCGGACTATTACATGGACCAGATGGACGGGCTCGATCTGTTGCGCGCGGTGCGCGGTCATCCTGTAGTGCGCCGCGTGCCTTTCATTCTGTTAACCGGGCGCGGCGATCGCGAACTCGTCGTCAAGGCGGCGCAGGCTGGAGTTAACAATTACCTGATCAAACCCTTCACCGTGGATATCCTGCGCCAGAAGATCGAGCAGGTCATGGGCAAGCTGTCCTAGTCTGCCGCAAGCTGTTGTAAGGCGTCGAGTGTGTTGTAATGTCTTCGAGCGTGTTGCGTGAGATCGAGTGCAAGCCATCGGCGAATGAATTCGGGCGTATGGACGAGATCCGGCGTCTCCTGACGATCTTCGCGGCTTTGTTCATCGACAACGTTCGCCATCTCGATGACACAGTCGCCAATGTCACCAGCCTCATCATGCGAGAGGGGCGGCCGGATAACGACCTGATCGTCACGCTGCAAAGCTTCGACCGGCTCAAGCAGGAATTCGAGGCGCTGGGCGGCGCGCTGGCGCAATATGCCGAGGCCGCCAATCCGAACCTTGCTGATGATCAGGTGATGGAGCTCGGCCGGGCGGTGGTGAATGCCATCACGCTCGCCGATCTCAAGGCGCGGATGCTGGCCATGGTGCTAGGCCAGACTCGCAGCCGCCTGATCTTTTCCGAACCCAGTGCGGACGAAGTCGATATCGACGTGGTGTTCTGATCCGTCGGCCGCCAGCCGCGCGTGCCAAGGTATCAACCCTGTTCGGCCAGCCTGTTGGCGCGTTCGAGAACGCGGTTCAGCCCCTCGGTCATTTCCGGAAGCTGGTCCGGTCGCAGGTTGCGATAGGGCATTTTCTTCGACAGCATCAATGCGTCGATATGGCATTCGATCATGGCCGGATCGTAGGGCGCACCGGCCTTGATCGCCTCCAGCACCCGGCACAGGTTTCCGGCGACGAATGTCAGAAGTTCGAGACCCATGGTCGAGCCGGTATCGCGCAGCTGCCGGCAGCGGCTGAGGATCGTCTCAATCTGTTCGTCGTTGATGGCCGGTCCCTTCGCCTGACCGAACGCGGCTGCCAGATCATCGAGTTCGCGCTCCGCCCAGTCGACATATTCGACCTTGAAGCCCTCGATCTGCGTCTGTGCCTGCTGAATGGCGACATCGCGCGGCACGCCGCCGGGCCGCTTGGCCATTTGCTGGAAGCGGGTATTGACGGAAAAAATGCGGACATTGCCCTTGCCGTCGCTCATTCCGACTGCCCCGTCCGTGCGGCCATGAACAGGCTGTCGATATCATCCTGATCGAGATTTGGTCCCGTCTCCTCGCCAACCTGGATCAGCTGGTCGCTGGCGCGCCGGCCGACACCGGTCGGATAGCCCTCGATCTTGAACCGGCGGTCAGGACCGAAATAGGCGGGGCAATCGATGAATTGCCGCCTGTCGAACGCGATCCAGACCATCCTGTCATAGAGCGTGGTGGGCGACATTGGTTTGGCGACCACCATGCTGGCCCCGGAATCGCGCGCCTGCTTGACAGTGGCCTGATGGGTGTCGCTGGTCATGAAAAGGATCGGCAAGGTGCGGTTCTCGTCCGCGGCGTTGCGGCGGATCGCGCGCGTCACGCCCAGTCCGCCCTGCGGTGGCAGCTTCGCATCGCAGATCAGGATATCGATCTTCTGATTCAGGAGCGCGGTATGTACGCCCGTGGCATCGCCGACCTCAAGAATGCGATTGGCGCCGAACCCGCGCAGCATGCTGAAAACCACGCGGCGCATATAGGCGCCGGGATCCGCAATCAGGATCGTGAGGTCGCGCAGATTGACCGTCGCGCCCTTCAGTCCCGATTTGAGGTCTTTGGCATTCGCGGCGGTCATGGACCCAGTGGCTATTGCATTCGAAGATCGGGGCGGCGGCGATGACCGGCCATTCCCGGACGCGTGGCGTCTACCGAAAACTCATGTGGAATTAATGTCGGATTAGTCATAACGAGCGGTTAACGGATCGCGTACCGGTTGCAGAAATTCGAAATCGATCCGGAAATCGGCAGCGGCGACTTCGAAACTCAGACCGGCTCGACCGTGATGACTTGATAGGTGTGCATCCCGTCGGCCTCGCGGATCGAAACATATTCGCCGACTTCGAATCGCTCATATTCGAAATGGAACGGCGCTTCCTCTTCGTCGGTGCCGCGAATGTCGTAGCGGAGCGTCCAGGTGCCGCCGGGCCGGTGTATCAGATGGCCGATGTCGTCGTCCTGGTCTGGCCGGAAACGGACGCCCCGGAAATTGTCGCGATATTCCTTCCACAAATCCGCATCAATCCGGTGCTCGGCGTCCAACGGGAC
>JAEVZN010000165.1 GCA_023392205.1 Pseudomonadota bacterium | reverse complement strand
GAGGTGGTGACCGGTATCGGCCGCACCGGCGTGGTCGGCGTGATCCGCGGCCGCAAGGACGCGGCCGCCGGACGCGCCAGGGTCATCGGCCTGCGGGCGGATATGGACGCGCTGCCGATCGAGGAGGCGACCGGGCTGCCCTATGCTTCGGGCACCAAGGGGAAGATGCATGCCTGCGGCCATGACGGCCATACCGCCATGCTGCTGGGTGCCGCGAAATACCTGGCCGAGACCCGCAATTTCGGCGGCACCGCCGTGGTGATCTTCCAGCCCGCCGAGGAAGGCGGCGGCGGCGGGCGCGAGATGGTCAGGGACGGCCTGATGGAGCGTTTCGGGATCGAAGAGGTCTACGGGATGCACAATTATCCCGGCATGCCGGTCGGGCAATTCGGCATGCGCACCGGGCCGATCATGGCGGCGGCCGATTACGTCTCGGTCGAGATCGAGGGCAAGGGCGGCCACGCCGCGCGGCCGCATCTGACCGTCGATCCGATTCTCGTGGGCGCGCAGATCGTGCAGCAATTGCAGTCGATCGTGTCGCGCAATGTCGATCCGCTGGAGGCGGGGGTGGTGTCGATCTGCGTCTTTCAGGCCGGCTCCACCAACAACGTCATCCCGCAGACGGCGAAGATTGCCGGCACCTGCCGCAGCCTGACCGAAGAGGTGCGCGACCTTCTGGAAAAGCGGGTCCGCGAGATCGTCGATGGCGCGGCGCGGTTGCATGGCGCGACCGCGCGGCTGAGCTATCATCGCGGCTATCCGGTCACCGTCAATCATCCCGACCAGACCGCGTTTGCCGCCACGGTTGCGTCGGAGGTGGCGGGGACGGAGCGCGTCAACGACGCGTTGCCGCCGATGATGGGGGCGGAGGATTTCTCCTACATGCTGAATGCGCGGCCGGGCGCCTTCATTTTCGTCGGCAATGGCGACAGCGCCGGCCTGCATCACCCGGCCTACGATTTCAACGACGAGGTGATCCCGCTCGGCTCGTCCTATTGGGTGCGGCTGGTGGAGACCGCCTTGCCGGCGTGATCCGGATCTTCGCGCGAGGGCAGTTCGCACATACCTGCAAATGCAGAAAGGGCCACCCTCGCGGGCGGCCCTTCTGATTTCGTCAGCCTGGACCGGATTGATTACTGAACCGTCTCAGCCTGTTTCTCCACCGGAGCCGCCACCTGAACCTCCGCGATCGCGGTGGCGATGGGGTTCTGGCTCGGACCGGCAATGGCCGGACGGCGCGACAACGCACCGGCAACCCTCGTGCGCATGTTGGTCCAATAGGCGAAGTCGTTGACCGAGCGACCTTCGAGTGCCGCCAGAGCCGCGGCGGAGAGGAACGGCAGGCTCTGCACCACCAAGACGCCGGCGAAGATGTAGATCTCCGTGACCCAGACCGCGTTGGTCGCAATCAGAGTGATCGCGCCGATGATCAGGAGTGAGCCCAGGATCAATTCCCAGAAGCCGTCAAACTGTACGGCGATCCGGTTGCGGTTGCCCTTGGCGGTGCGGCTGAAGGGCAGGTGATCCTTGATCAGTCCGTCGGCGACCGCACGCGCCACGGTAAGCTGCAGCGACATGGCGGCGAATACGGCGGCCAGCATCTGCCGCTTGGGGATGGACACGCGCAGACGGTACAGCACAGTGTAATGCGCGATCGAGACCGCGAAGGCGGCAAGGATCGGGATCGTCAGGATCTTGTCAGGGATTGCAATCCCGGCAAAGGCCACGACCGGCACCCAGAGCAGGTTGAAGATCGCCACCAGCACGCCGAGCGATTCGGCGCCGAGCCAGTTCAGCCAGCCGAGCAGGAAGGTGTTCTTCTGCTCGCGGTTGAGCTGCGACACGCCGGGCAGGAAGCGCCGCCAATGCTTCTTGACGATCTGCACGCCGCCATAGGCCCAGCGGTGGCGCTGCTTCTTGTAGGCGCCGAAGGTGTCCGGCAGCAGCCCGAAGCCGTAGCGGCGGTTGGTGTAATGGGTGGTCCAGCCGAGTTCGAGCATGGTCAGCCCGAGATCGGTGTCCTCGCAAATGGTGTCGCTCGACCAATTGCCGGCGGCCGCCAGCGCCTCGCGGCGCATCAGACACATCGTGCCATGCACGATGATCGCGTTCTTCTCGTTGCGCTCCACCATGCCGATATCGAAAAAGCCCGCGCATTCGCCGTTCATGGCGTAATGCATCACGCTGCGATCCTCGTCGCGGTGGTCCTGCGGCGCCTGCACGAGGCCGACCTTGGGATCGGCAAAGGCGGGCACGAGGTCGGTCAGCCAGTCCGGCGTCACGATATAATCGGCATCGATCAGGCCGATGATCTCGGCATCCGGCGCAGTCTTTTCCAGCGCGATGCGCAGCGCGCCGGCCTTGAAGCCCTCGACCTTGTCCTCACGCAGAAACTTGAAGCGCTCGCCGAGCACGCGGCAATGCTCCTCGATCGGCTCCCAGAATTCCGGATCCGGCGTGTTGTTGATGATCACGACACATTCGAAATTCGGATAGGTCAGGTTGGCCACGGCATCGAGCGTGGCTTTCAGCATCTCCGGCGGCTCGCGATAGGCCGGGACGTGAATGGAGACCTTCGGGTGATGCGCGGCGAGCGGCTGCGCATCGGGTACAAGCGAGGGCGCGCTGACATTGATCAGGCGTTGCGGCTTGCGGCCGAAGGCAATGGCGGAAATCTCCTCGATCCGGGCCAGCGCGATCAGCACCAGCGGGATCAGGAGCGCCACACCGAGGCCAAGCGCGAAGGCGGCGCCGGGAACGAAGTAATGCCCGTTCCAGAACGCGAAGACCGCAGCAAACCAGGCCCCGACCGCATGCGCGGCGGCGGCCATGACGGCGGCCTCGATCATGGTGATCGACATGGCCAGCAGCGGCAATGAGAGGAGCACGCCGAGCAGAAGCGCGAGCAGGGCGGTCTTCCAGAAATCCGGATCGGTGATCGGACCGCTCCAGGCGAATTTCTGGTGGCGGGCGTCGTTAAACATGCCCCAATAGGGACCGACGCTGCCTTCGAAATATTTCCACGGCTGGTCGATCGCTTCGACGATATTGTACTGGATGCCATGGGCTTCGGCGCGGGCGATGAAATCGCGCAGTACGGCGGCCTGCTGGAAATAGCCCGGCTTGGCCAGCTGGAAATTATAGCCGGCACTCGGCCAGCCGAATTCCGCGATCACGATCCGCTTGCCGGGATACATCTGGCGCAATTGCTGATAGCCGCCGATGGCGGCATCCACGGCGGCCTTGTCGCTGACGCCTTCCCAATAGGGAAGGATATGGACGGCGATGAAATCGACCGCCGCGACCAGTTCGGGATGGTCGCGCCAGACGCTCCAGATTTCACCGGTCGTCACCGGCACCGACACTTCGCGCTTCACGCGCTGGATGGTGCGGATCAGGCGGGCGACGTTGATCTTCTCCTTGATGCGGGTCTGCTCTTCGGCGTTGCTGGCGGTGCCGATCTGCGCCAGCTCTTCGGGCGATAGCTGGTCGTCGCCGACCAGGACGGTCTCGCCGCGGTAGACCGATTCGTTGCCGACCACGATGCCGTCGATATTGGAATGGCGGCGGGCGAGATCGACGACCGCACGCAATTCGCGTTCGTTGCGTTCGCGGTTGTTATCGAGCCAGGCACCGGCCGTGACCTTGAGGCCGAATTCGGCGGCGACCTGCGGGACGAGTTCGACACCGGCGGTTGCGGAATAGGTTCGTACCGCCCGGGTGAGCGGCGATAAAATCCGCAGGTCGGAACGGATTTGCGCGATGCTGGTTTGCGCCTTGTCGGCATGCGTCGCGCCCGCGAAAGGCGCGTATGACATGCTCTGCACCGGACCCTGAATGTCCGGCGCAGACAGTTTCTGTTCGGAAAATGCCCAGACGCCCGCATGCACACAGGCTACGAGCGCAACGACGAAAGCGACGAAGCGCATTTTAATGCGAAACCATCGGGGCTGGTGTGAAGGTCGTCGCCCCGTCCCCTGGGACAACGCCTGCTACGGCTGTCAATTACCTCGGCAGAGGTTATTTTTTAATTGCAGGCATGGCGAATTGATGACGCCGTTTCGCGAAACGCTAACGCGGTTACTGCGTTGTCGTTCCATTTGCCGGCGTTGCAGCTGCCGCCGGCGCGGGCGGCGCCGCCGGATTAACCCAACATGAATGGACACGGCCTTGCAGCGTATCGATCGTCTTTGATGCGTCGGCTTTCGGATCGACCGGCTTGGGGTCGATCGGGCCCATGGTTACCACGCAGCGAAACGTCGCCTGGATATGCCCGCCGGGACATCCGAAGCGATCATACAGATCGAGATGGCGAAACGCGGTGTCAAGATCGTCCTGATAAAGTCTATGCACGACACGGCGTCCGACCCAGACGCATTCCGGATTGCCGGCCGGCCCGGACAGAACCTTGGCCGCTTCCGCCATGTCATCGCGTCGCGGCGCTTCCTTCTTGGGTTCGCCCTTGGCGTCGGTGGCTTGCGGCTCCTTCTTGCCTTGGTTCTGGTCATTCTGCGCCCAAGCAGGCGGCGGCGCGCACAGCACCAAGGCAACCGGGAGAATGGCAACCCAGCCGGGCAACCGGACGTGAAGGTCGGAAAGCGTCATACGAGTCTACTCAGGAAAGGACGGAAGTCAGCGTGCGATGCCAGTGTTATGTGCATCCAATTCGGTCAGCAATACGGCTCACCGAACGCGCCAAGCTTTTCTCTTTTCTTGCATTTTGTCCAGATCATGCGGCACGTGCGCAGCCCGCGAGGCAGAATTTTTTGAAGCCCGCGTCATCTCGCGAATTGCTGTCCGGTCGCGTTCGTGCCATGGCGGATTTCAACCGTGAGACCTGCCGTGAATGAACGTCCGTTAACATCACTTCTTGCTCCGGCAATTCTGTTCGCAGCGGCTGCCCTTGTCATCGGTCTGACATGGTGGTGGCTCGGCCGTGCGGTGCCGATGCCGTCCATGGCCGGTATCGAGAAACTGCAATGCATGTCCTATGCGCCCTTTCGAGGCGAGCAATCGCCGCTCGGCAACGGCACGCATATTTCCGCCGCGCAGATCGAGGACGATCTGAAACGGCTCAAGCCGCTGACTGATTGCATCCGCACCTATTCGATCGAGCACGGACTGGATCAGGTGCCCGACATCGCACGGCGGCTTGGCATGACGGTGATCCAGGGTCTCTGGCTGTCCTCCAACGCCGCCAAGAATCGCGACCAGGTCGATACCGTTGTGGCGCTCGCCAACCGGCATCCGGACGTGATCCAGTCCGTGATTGTCGGCAACGAGGTCTTGCTGCGCGGGGAATTGTCCGCTCCCGACGTGCTGCGCTTTCTGCGCGAGGTAAAGGCGCAGGTGCCCATGCCGGTCACCTATGCCGATGTCTGGGAATTCTGGCTGCGCCACCGCGAATTGCTCGACGCCGTCGATTTCGTCACCATCCACATCTTGCCTTACTGGGAAGACCATCCGATCCCGGCCGAGCAGGCGGCCGCGCATGTGGCCTCGATCCGCGAGCGGATGGCGCAGGCGTTTCCGGGCAAGGAATTGCTGATCGGCGAGACCGGCTGGCCGAGCCAGGGGCGTATGCGGGAGGGGGCGCTGCCCTCGCAGGTCAACCAGGCGCTGGTCATCCAGGAGATTCTCGCAGCCGCAAAAGAGCGCGGCTACCGGGTCAATGTGATCGAGGCATTCGACCAGCCCTGGAAGCGGCGGCTTGAGGGTACGGTCGGCGGATTCTGGGGGATGCTGGACGATGCCAACCGCGCCCCGAAATTCGAGTGGGGGGCGCCCGTCTCCAACCATCCGGAATGGCGCTGGCAAGCCTTGCTTGGACTGGCGCTGGGGGCGACTGTCTTCGCCGCTGCCGCAGGCGCGCGGATGCTGAGCGCCGGGTCGATGCAGGCGCCGTTGTCGCTGTGGGTAGCAACCGCCATTTTCGCAGCCACCGGCGGTGCGATGATCGGGCTCGCGATCGAGCGCATGGCTTATGAGAGCCTCGGGGCCGGAGGCTGGATCCGATCGCTGGCGATGCTGGCGGTCGCGGCCTGCATGCCCGTGGCGGCGGGTGCGGCCGTCATGACGCGCAGCGGCATTGCCGGCTTCGCCGATGTGCTGGCGGGCGACCGCCGCAAGGCCTGGCCGAGCCTCGCCCTGGTGATGGGTGCGCTGACGGTCGCGGCCGCGATCCTCACCCTCCACGTCGCCTTGGGACTCGTGTTCGATCCCCGCTACCGCGACTTTCCCTATGCGCCGCTCACGGCGGCCATCCTGCCGCTGGCCATCGCGATGATGCTCAATCCTGTCCGGGCCTCGAACGCCCGCGCGGAATGGATGGCTGCGGCCATCCTCGCCGGTTCGGCCGTCTATATTGTCTTCAACGAGGGCGTCGCGAACTGGCAGTCACTATGGTTCTGCGCGCTGGCCCTGCTGCTGGCGATTACGCTTCTGCGTCCGGGTGCGGGCCGGGCCGCGCCAGGCTGAGCACCAGCAGGGCCACGGCAAGCGCCGACAGCGCGACATTATAGAGAACGATGCCGAAACCGGCGGCGGCGAGCCCGAGCGCGAAGAGCGCAAGCGTTGGCCGGATCAGATTGATCCCAGCCGCGATGACGGCAAGCCAGCCGAAAACCGAATGATTGAACAGCCAGGTCACCAGGCCGCGCGTCCAGCAGAGCCAGGTCTGCGCGCCGGCCTGACAACTCAGCCCCACGGCGGTCGCCTCGATCGCCAGGTACCGGAGATAGAGCGCATAGCCGAGCGACAGGAAGCCTGCGATCAGCAGCCAGTTGGTCTGGCGGGCGGTGGGACAGAAAAGCGGGCGTGTTGTCATCGTAGAATTATGATGTGCGGGAAAGCGGGCGGCAATGTGGGGCTGATGCCACGGGCAGTGTGTCAGCGTGCGGCCAGCCGTTGACCCTCGAAAGTAGCCGGCTGACAGGACAGGCCGGCACCGGCCAGTGCCGTACAGAGTTTGGCGGCATGCGCGGCATTGGCGATAGGACCGAGCACCAGCCGCAACTCGGCCTGTCCGCCGCGGCCATCGCGGACGGCGACCACCGGGCGCAGGCCTTCCAGCATCGCCCCATGCTGACGGCGAATCTGGTTCCAGCTATTGCGCAGCGACGCGATGGTCGGCCCGCCGCCGAGATCGACGCCGAATTCCGACCGCGTGGCCGGTGCATTCGCGGCGGGAGCCTGGGCTGCGGCAGGTTTGCGCTCGGCATTCGGGACCGGGATCGTTGCGACCGGCGCCACATCCAACGGGGGCGGCGTGGAAGCGGCTGGCTCAGCCTGCGCGTCCGATGCCGGTCCGGCATCATCGGACGGCTCCTTGGGGGACTGCACTTTGGGCAATGACCGCAACTGATTGATCGAGCCGGTGACGTCTTCGAAGTTGCGCTCGACGGCGGTCAGCCGCACAACCAGCCGGTCCCGGTCGTCGGACAATTGCCGCAGCGCTTCCGAAAGGCGGCGGGCCTCAGCCTCGGCCTGTCGCAATTGGCGATCGCGCTGATTGTCCCGCTCAAGCTCGGCGATTTGCTTTGCGCCGGTGATGTTTCCGTATGCATCGGCCAGGCGGCGATGCCCGGTTTCGGTGCGGGTGGCGAAGGCGACCACCAGCAGGCAAGTGGCCGCTGCGGCGGCCCAGGAGCCCAGCCGCGCAAGGCTCTGCAATTCGGCCGGCGCACTGGCGATCCGCAATTCAGGTCGGGCAAACAGGGCAGGCTTTCGCATCGGGTTCCGGGCGCGAATCGGCAATGCGGGATGCTAGCAGGAAGTCGTCCGCAACTCGCGGATGTCCCGACCGCTTTGCGGCGGCGGCAGGCTCGGCTAAGAGGCGCAGCCGCCATGCGCGTCTCGGTGCAGGGCCTGGCCCGAATGGACCGATGACGGTTCTAAGCTGACGGATCGGATATGACGGAACGCACATGTCTTGCAGTGGTGCTCGCGGCGGGCGAGGGAACCCGGATGCGCTCCTCGCTGCCCAAGGTGATGCATGAGGTCGGCGGGCAGACCTTGCTCTCGCATGTCCTCAACGCGGTTGCGGCAGCGGGTGCAGGTTCGTGTGTGACGGTGGTCGGGCCGGATCACAACGCGGTGGCCGCGGAAGCGCGGCGCGTCTATCCGCAGGCCGAGATCGCCCGGCAGACCGAACGCCTGGGAACCGCGCATGCGGTGCTGGCGGCGCGCGACGTGCTGGCGCGCGGCTTTGACGACATCCTGGTGGTGTTCGCCGATACTCCGTTGATCCGACCGCAGACGCTGACGGCCCTGCGCAAGGCCGTGCAGAATGGCGCGGCGGTCGCGGTAGCCGGCTTCACGCCGGCCGATCCCGCCGGCTATGGCCGGCTTGTGGTCGAGGGCGGCCGGCTGATTGCCATCCGCGAGCATAACGATGCAACGGAGGACGAGCGCCGCATCGGCTTGTGCAATGGCGGACTGATGGCGCTCGATGGCGGGCAGGCATTGGCGCTTCTGTCGGCCATCGGCAACGACAATGCCAAGAAGGAATTCTATCTGACCGATGCCGTGGCTTTGGCCGCGGAAAGCGGGCTGAAAGCCGTCGCGGTCGATGTCGACGAGGACGATGTGCGCGGCATCAACACCAAGGCGCAATTGGCGGAGGCCGAAGCCGTGCTGCAGGCGCGGCTGCGCCGCGCCGCGCTCGATGCCGGTGTCACCATGATCGCGCCGGAGACGGTTTTCCTGTCGTCGGACACATCGTTCGGCCGGGACGTTCTGGTTGAACCC
>JAEVZN010000074.1 GCA_023392205.1 Pseudomonadota bacterium | reverse complement strand
AGTTCAAGTTGCGCGACAGGGCGAAGGAGGTCACGGGAGCCGCTTTATGACAGGCGGTTCAGATTCGACGGTTTCAGACGCAACGGATTAACGATATTTCGAGACAAACTGTCGGCATTGGCGACGTCACGGGCACTTTCCTTGCAGCGGCGGCTTTGAAGGCGCAGATGAGGCCCGTTGCCGCAGGTTCCTTTCGAAGTCCAAGTTATGCCCCTCTCCGTCATTCATGTCTTTCGCGCGCCGCTCGGCGGGCTGTTCCGCCATGTGGTCGACCTCGTCCGGGGGCAGATCGCGCGCGGCCACCGGGTCGGACTGATTGCCGATTCATTGACCGGCAATGACCGCGCCGCGGACATTTTCGAGGAGCTTGCGCCTCGCCTCGTGCTCGGACTGACACGCCTTCCGATGCCGCGGCCGATCTCGCCGCGCGACATGCAGGCGGTGTGGCATGTCACCCGGCGCATCAACGAAACCGGCGCCGATATCATTCACGGCCACGGCGCCAAGGGCGGCGCCTATGCACGGCTGGCCTTTCCGCAACGTGAGGTCGTGCGCGCCTATACACCGCATGGCGGCAGCCTGCTGCTCGATCACGACAATCTCTCGGGCCGCATGTATCTGGCGCTGGAAAAGATGCTGCTGATGCGACGGACGTTGTATCTGTTCGAGAGCGCCTATAGCGGCAGCGTCTTCCGCAACAAGATCGGCGAGCCGAACGGCCTTGTCCGCATCATCCATAACGGTGTCGCGGCCGACGAATTCGCGCCGGTCGAGACCGCACCCGATGCCGCCGACATCGTGTTCATGGGCGAATTGCGCGCAGTGAAAGGCATCGACGTTCTGATCGCGGCGATTTCAGAACTGCATCGTCATGGCCATCCGGTGACGGCCATGCTTGTCGGTTCGGGGCCGGACGAGAATGCCCTGCGCGCGCAAGTGCAACAACTCGGGCTGTCGCGCGCCATCACCTTCCGTCCCGCCATGCCCGCGCGTGAAGCACTGGCGCTCGGCCGTATCCTGGTCATTCCCTCGCGCGCGGATTCGCTGCCTTATGTGGTGCTCGAGGCGGCCGCCGCGGCACGACCGATGATCACCACCCGTGTCGGCGGCATCCCGGAAATCTACGGCTCGCTCGCCAATACGCTGGTGAGCGCCGGCAATGTGCCGGAGCTTGCCGATGCCATCGATCACAAGCTCGCCGATCCGGCCGGGGCCGCGGAGCTGGCGCAGGCCTTGCGCGCGCGCGTGTCGTCTTCATTTTCGATGGACGCGATGGTCGAGGGCGTTGTGGCATCCTACAGGCAGGCGCTATCGCCAAACGCTGAAACCGAAACGAGTTCCGTGCTCGCCTCGCGGCATTGAGCGCCGACCTCCGTTCTCACTTCGCTATTTCTTCGGCGCCGGCTGCTCTTGCTTTTCCAGCTTGTCGATCCGGGCCTGCATCGCCGCCAGCGCCGCTTTCAGGGAGGAAATCTCCGTGCGGGCCGCACTCAATTCCTTTGCCGCTGCATCGAATTTCTGCCGCGCCTCGCGCGACTGACGCTCGATGAGCGCTTGGAGATAATCAGTATTGGCCTGCAGGCAGGAGGTGCGTCGCTCCATCTGCTTTTCGGCCGTACAGACTTCCATTCCGCGCACGTCCTGCGCAAAAGCGCCCGGCAACATCGGGACGGCCGCCACCGCGGCAAGGCAGATTGCCGGCGCGACAAATCGCAGGGTGTGAAGGGTCACGGCTCGACGCATTGGAAGTCCTTGGGTTGGCAGGCGATCGGAAGCCCCGAACAGGCATGGCTCGGGTCGCAGCGGCGGCATCCGTCGGAAAACACCCGGCAGCCCGGTGCCTTATTCACCACGCCCTGCCACCAGCTTTCGTTCCAGCGCCGGTCATCGGTCCGGGAAGGCAGCAAGTCATTTAGCGTGTCGCCTGCGGGCGCAAGCCCGTGCGGATCGGGGAGGCTTTCATGCGCCGCATCGCGATGCGTCGGCGTATCCGGCTTTGCAGGCTCCGCCATTGCCGCCGAGGCCATCATGGCCAGCGCAGCGAAAAGAGCGGCGCACTGTCCCATCCTGTTGCACTTCATGTGACGGTCAAGCCTGCCGTGACGCCCAGACAAACAAAGCCGCCGCCTCCCCGTTCTGGAGAGCCGGCGGCTGCAAAACGCGACCTCGAAACCGCGATCAGTGAAGGCTGGTCGATGCCTGCATCCGGGCGATTTGATCCTTCACAAGCAACTTTCGACGCTTTAACTCGACAATCCGGGAATCTTCAGTGGAGCGATGCTTGAGCGCATCGCATAACTGCTTCTCGAGCGCCCGGTGCTGGGCCTCGAGTTCGACGAGATGCTCTTGGATGGACATGGGATACTGGTCTCCTTAATCCGTTGGAGCCACGCGCAAAGTGTGACACCAAGAATGTGGCAAGTCGACAGCAGGGCATGCTGCACCGCAGCAAATCCCCGTTATTCGCTGGACAACGGTGGGGCATGCTTGACCATTCATTAAGGCGCGCAGGTGTCGCCATTCGCAGGCCGACCCGCACGCAAGGGGTTGATCGGACGGACGGTTTCGAGACGGCGCAGACATGATGGACGAAGACGAAAGCGAGCTGCGTCTGGAACTGGCCCGCCTGCAGCAGGAGCATCGCGATCTCGATGCGGCCATCGACGCACTGACCGTGTCGCCAAGCCGCGACCAGATCCAGGTGCAGCGGCTGAAAAAGCGCAAGCTCGTCCTGCGCGACCGAATCGCCTTCATCGAGGACCAGCTGACCCCCGATATCAGCGCCTGATCCGCGCCGCTTGCAGGCCTTTCGCTTGCTGACCTGCGGCCCATTCCTATACTCCAATGCTTCTTTCGCTCACGGATTCGCTTGCATGGCCGCCCGGCCGAAATCATCACCCGCGAAGAAGCCTGTCGCCATCATCATGGGGAGCCAGTCCGACTGGCAGACCATGCAGCATGCCGCGCAGACGCTGGACACGCTCGCGATCGGCTACGAGGCGCTCATCGTGTCGGCGCACCGCACGCCGGAGCGGCTGTACCGCTTTGCCAAATCCGCGCAGGCCAAGGGCTTCCAGATCGTGATTGCCGGCGCCGGCGGGGCCGCGCATCTGCCCGGCATGGCCGCATCGATGACAACGCTGCCGGTCTTCGGCGTGCCGATGAACGCCACCGCGCTGGAAGGCAAGGATTCACTTCTGTCGATCGTGCAGATGCCGGCCGGCATCCCGGTCGGGACGCTCGCCATCGGCAAGCCCGGCGCGGTCAACGCGGCCCTGCTGGCAGCAAGCGTTCTGGCCTTGCACGACAAGCCGTTGGCCGGCCGGCTCGCCGCCTATCGCAAGGCGCAGACCGACAGCGTGGCCAAATATCCGAAGCCCGATGCCGCACCGGCGAAGCGGACCACCTGACATGTTCACCCGTCCGCCTTCGGCGCTTGCACCCGGCGACACCATCGGGATTTTGGGCGGCGGACAATTGGCGCGGATGCTGGCCCAGGCCGCCGCGCGGATCGGGCTCAATTGCCACATCTATTCGCCGGAAGCGCAGTCCTGCGCCTTCGATGTAGTGCGGAGGACGACACTCGCCAAATACGACGATCGCGACGCGCTCGCGCGCTTTGCCTCGGATTGCGAGGTCATCACCTACGAATTCGAGAATGTCCCGCATGCCTCGGCGAATTTCCTCGCACAGAAGCGGCTTGTGCTGCCCGACCCGCGGGTGCTTGCCAGCACGCAGGATCGCCAGCTTGAAAAGGAATTCGTCACCGGTCTGGGCATTGCGACGGCGCCCTTCGCGCCGGTCGGCGATGCCGCGCAATTGTTCGAGGCGGTACACAAGATCGGCCTGCCGGCGATCCTGAAGACCCGCCGCTTCGGCTATGACGGCAAGGGACAGGAAGCGATCGCGGAAGGTGGCGATCCCGCTGCGGCCTGGCGGGCGCTGCATGGCGCGCCCTGCATTCTCGAAGGCTATGTGCCGTTCGAGCGCGAAATCTCGGTGGTGGTGGCGCGCGGACGCGACGGCGCGCTGCAGAGCTTCGAGGTCACCGAGAACGAACATCGCAACGGGATTCTGAAAGTCTCACGGGTGCCGGCCGGCATTCCGCAGCCGGTCGCCGCCGAGGCGATCCGCATCGCCGAGACCATCGCCACCGCCTTCGGCTATGTCGGCGTGCTGGCGGTCGAAATGTTCGTCGTGCGCGATGGCACCGGCCACGACGTGCTGGTCAACGAGATTGCGCCGCGCGTGCACAATTCCGGGCATTGGACGATCGACGGCTGCTCGGTCTCGCAATTCGAACAGCATATCCGCGCGGTGGCCGGCTGGCCGCTGGCCGAGCCTGTGCGGCTCGGCCAGATCGAGATGACCAACCTGATCGGGGCCGAGGCCGCCGATTATGCCAGATGGCTGACGATCCCCGACGCATCCCTGCATCTTTACGGCAAGGGCGATGCCACGCCCGGCCGCAAGATGGGACATGTCACGCGGGTCTGGCCGAATGGCGAGCGCGGCGAAATCTAGACGCCGCGCGCCCGCAGGACACGCTGGCACTTGGCGGTGATCCGCTCCCGGTTGCGCTGCAGACAACCGAGCACCTGCAAGGCATCCGGCTCGAAATTCTGGCAGAAGCGCTTGGAATCCGGCGCGCAGGCCGCCTCCTCCTGCGGTGTGCCGCGCATCAGGTTCGGCATCGGAGACTTGGCCGGCTGCTGCTGGGCCTGTGCCGCCACGGCAGCGGTGCCGAGGAGCAAACCGGCGGCGAGACAGGCAGACAAGGCAGGACGGAGAACGCGGATCATCAGGGGGGCCTCCCGGACAGGATTTCAGTTTTGAATCGGCGTCCCACAGCTAGTCAGGTCTGGCCCCCGAAAGGCAAGACGGAACCCGCCTTCACCCATGGAGTTTGCGCGATAGTGGACTCTATGCCGCATTTCTGCTATTGCGGCGGCCGACTCGAAGGGTAGCCCAATGCGGCCCCTTCCGGACCCCGACACAATCAGGCTGCATTCGGCCCCCGGCCGCATCGCAGGCTTCTGCCAGAAGGAACACCCGTGCAGGTTCTCGTTCGCGACAACAACGTCGATCAGGCCCTCAAGGCGCTCAAGAAGAAGATGCAGCGCGAGGGTATTTTCCGCGAGATGAAGCTTCGCGGCCATTACGAAAAGCCGTCCGAGAAAAAGGCACGGCAGAAGGCGGAGGCGGTACGCCGCGCCCGCAAGCTCGCGCGCAAGAAGCTGCAGCGCGAAGGCCTGTTGCCGAGCAAGCCGAAGGTCATGCCGGGTGCCGGTGGACCGGGCGGCGATCGCCGTGGACCGCGTCCGGGCGGCTTCAGCGCCGGTGGCGCGAGCAGCTTTGGCGGCGGCGCGCCGCGCAGCTGATCGCGCTGGCACCAGCCAAGAGAAATTCAAACCGCCGGGCGCATGTCCGGCGGTTTTGCTTTGTGCACGGGCACATATTCAACTCGCGATCTCGCAGCTTTCCAGTTCCTCCCACAGCCCGTCGCTGACAAAGTTCACGTGGCCGGACGCACGGATCTGCTTCAGGAAATCGCGCCCCTGAAGCGCGGCTTTCTGTGTCTTGGCGCGAATGAGATTCAAACCCAGCACGAAGAACAGGTGCGCGCGTTCGGCCTCTGTCTTCAGCGCGGCCGCCGCCTCCGCCACCTGCTTGCGGGCCGCTTCGTCGCCGTCGTAGAACAACCTGATCATGTAGCCATAGGCCTTGAAGTCGGGCCGGTCGGCGGTCATCAGCTTGTCGGCCGCGGTTTTGAGGAGAGCCTGCCGGTCCATCGCCTTCAGTTCCGGATTGCTCTTGAGCACATCGGCCAGAATGCCCTCGACGGCTTCCGACACCGCACGATGCGCGACCGTACGGCAGGTCTCGGCCGCGGCGGGTTGAATGGTCAACACTCCGCTCACCATGGCAACCAGCAGCGGAAAGACATAGCGCAAGCCCATGGGGCACCTCACGTCGGGGGTGGATCCGCAGCGGGCCGCGGGCGGCTATTTCAGCTTTTTCGCCTCGCGCGCCATTTCCAGGCAGGTCAGCAATTCCACATAGCTGGCCGCACCCATGCGGGCGGTATCGGCGCAGACCGTGCGGTCGCTTGCCGGAAAGCTTGCCCAGGAGCCCTCCAGCTTCTGGCGCGCGGCATTCTCTTCCGCGATGCATTGGCTGTAACGCTCGTTGAGACCGGGGCTGTCGAGGCCGCCCTTGCAGGTCGGCTCGATATTGAAGCGCGGCACCGTGTCGGACACGGCGAGTGCGAGCGGCAGAAGAAGCGCAAGCGGCGTCGGGAAGGCCATGATGCAGTCTCCGGATTCGGCGGCCATGCTACCATGCGGCGGCGGCGCGCGAAGCGGTTTTCGCAAGCCTTTCCGTGCCGGCTGCTGCTACCGCCAGACATCGTGAAATGCTAGACTCGCATTACCGGGTTAACGGCGCGATGACGCCCGGCAGAATTCAGCACATGGCTTGCGGGTATGGCTTGCGGGTCATGCCCGCTTGAGGAGGATACGATGGCCAAAGGTCAGATGAAATCGAACAAGGAAAAGAAAAAGCCGAAAGCGGATCTGGGAAAAACCAAACCCGTTTCGGCCTATAAATCGCAGCAGCAATCGGGCGGCAAGAAATAGCGGCCTTGCAAACAGCCCTGCGCGGCCTGTCCGGCCGCGCAGCTATTTTCAGCATCAGGCCGCGCTTTTGCGGCTCTTGTCGGCCCGTTTGCGCGGGAATTCCTCGCTCTCGTAGAGCGCCCGGATGTCGGCCTCGCTGTAGCGCGCCTCGTTCACCTCAAGCGTCGCGCCGAGCAATGCCCCGGAGGGCATCTCCTCGACCGCAAACCGGACGGCTTCGGCCGCGCTGTTGAACCGCTTGTAGCTGAACGGACCCCGGACCCGGCGGCTGCGGCTCGGATACAATTCGGCAGAGGCCTGAAAATCGAATCCGGACAGGTCGCGGACCTGCGCCTGCCAGCGTGCACGGTTGATGGATTGGGGCTCGTTGGCCATGCGGCTCTCCTGTCGATTGTGAGCGTGTGTCGCTCTTGGAATTGGCCTCGCGGTGCGGGCCCGCGACCGGCAGGCTTGGGCGAGACAATGATGTGGCCCGCGATCGGAATCTGCGGACCGGAAACCCTGATGCTTCGGACCCGGTCCAAACCCGCAAGCAGGCTTACAGGCGAAGCGATCTGACAAGCCGCAGACAGGCGGCTGGTGAGTTAAATGGCGATTGTCCGCCCGTTTTGCCAGTGCGCAGCCATGTCCGGGCAACATACTGGCTCAGCCCATGCTGCATTGCAACAAGATACTTGACGCGACGCACAATTTACGGCAAATGTGCGGGAATTGTCACGCGCGACGGCACACCCGCGATTGACGGGCCAGACGGGCTGTCCCGACTCCCGACCCATACGGAGCCTTCCCCAAAATGTCCGACCACCCGATGCACGGTTTCGTCCGTGCATTTTGCGATGCGCTGGCCGCGAACAACCCTTCACTGATGGCCAGCCTGATCGCCGACAATGCCGAATGGACCCTGTATGGGCCTGTCGATCTGTTTTCTTTTTTTGGCAAACGGCAAGGCAAGACCGAGATCCTCGCCATGCTTGCGGAGATCGGCGGCGCGTTGCGGCTGCGCGGCTGCGACAGCGAACGCATGCTTACCACCGGCAAAGATGCAGCCTGCATGATGCGTATTACCGCTCGCGATATGCGAAGCGGACGGACCATCAGCCTGCGGCTGGCGCTTTTTGCGCAATTCGCCGACGGGCAATTGCATTCGCTGCGCGGTATCTTCGATACTTTCGATGCCGTCGAGCAGGTGCTCGGCCGTCATATCGATCTGTCGGCGGTGGCCTGATCTCGCGGGCGACGTGTTGCGGGGAATAAGGCAAGCCGGATTCGCTATTGCCGTTTCGCTGCAAGAAGGAGTCGCGATATAACGTCCGCTCCGGAGCGAACGTGATGATCGATATAGTGCGCCTCCCGACAATCGGTTTGACGGTTTGCCTGCTTGGGCTCTGCGCAGCGCCTGTCGGTCACGCCACAGCGCAAGCGCAGCCCGTACCGCAGTCAAAAGTCGAGCTGCTCGCCGACGACGCCATCCCGTCCAGCGTGAAGGCAAAACTGGACTGCCGCAAAACCGCCGGCGCAGCGACCGTGCGCAGCTTTTCCGGTGGCTTCGTATTCGCGCAGCCTTGTGAGCAGAGCGAAGGATCGGCGGACCGGCTGGTTTTCGCCACCGATCGGGACGGCAAGAATGCGCGATTGCTGACATTCCACCGGCCGGAAGGCCGGCGCGTGCAGGCGCTGAAGAATGTCGCCTACCTGAATGGCGGCACGGAAATCTCCGGCCATGTCGGGCGTCTGACCCGGCGCATCTGCCGCGCCGAGGGGCGCTGGCGCATGGAAGGCAAGACGCCCGAGCCGGGCCTTGTCTACTGGCGTCAGACCGCCGATTGCGACGGCAAGACCGGCTGGCAGCTGATCGTCAATCGCGCCGGGCCGCGCCGCTAGGAGGAACCGGCGCACCTGCCAGACGCGGTATTTCCGGCCAAATTTGCCGCATTGGTACCCTGCGATGGCCTTCATGACGCAGCTCTAAAGCCGCTTTCACATGTGGCTATGGGTCCGGTCCCTGGGGGGACCACTTCGCGTCATTGGAAGGGAGTTCTCATCATGACGGCTATCAAGCGCCTCGGCGATGTCGACCGTTCGGCCTCGAACAACGAGTTCGAAGGCGAGGTCCGCGAATTCATCCGCCGCGATATGTCGCTGCGGCGGCCGGGTTCGTCCGAGACAGATGCAGCCGCCGAGCAGCCGGGCACCGAAAGCCTGAATTCACTGCTTGAGCGCGTGTCGGGCGCGACCATCCAGGAAATCGATCGCCTCATTGCCGAATTACAGACCATCCGCGGGCTTCTGCACACCGAAGGCGAGCGGGTCCGGCGCGAGATAACCGGCTATGCGGGGTTGAGCCAGTCGGCGGTGTCCACGATGAAGGTGATTGCCGATACGCTCGCGCAATTGAAACCGGGCGCGGTGTCTGCACCTGCGCGCACCGAACCCTGATGTGAATAGCGGATTGCGTTAAAGGGATGTCCCGGACAAGGGCATCCCTCGCAACGGGGCCGCGCGCAGAAAGCGGCTGCGGCCGCCGACGATTACCTGGTGCCTTCCTCCTTCGTCACCACGTCCACCACGAGCCGCTTGACCGGATCGACGATGATGATCGCCTCGTCGGGCAGTTTCGCAAACCGGAAATCGCGCAGCACGCCGACCTGATCCTTCAGGGTGATCGGCATCTCGTTAAGCATGAGCGAACTCGGCACCTCGTGTCCGATCGGAAGCTCCCGGCTTTCCGGAGCCTTCTGCACCTTATGCGCGCCGATTTCCTGATAGATCTTGCGTTTGTGGTCCGACGTGAGGCCGATCCCCGGCGGCGGAGGTTCGGTGCCGGTCAGGCCGGTCTGTGCAATGGCGGGCGCGGCTACAAGCAGGACAAACAGCATCGCAGCCATAGCTGCCGAATGGCGCAACAGGGCAAGATACGACGCGTCGCGATGTGACATGAAAACCTCCGGGTCAGACCGGCGGGCCGTTTGCGCGCCGGCGTGAATGCCGGTCTAATCGGTCAGTCCGGCAATTGTGCGAAATAGGCCGAGCCGCCCGCGCGGGCCTCCACCGGGGTGTTGATCTCGGCAACGACCACCAGGAGCGCGGTCAGTCCGACCAGCAGTGTAATGCTGCAATAGGCCCAACCCACCAGCCGAAGTCCGCTCACATCGCGCATTGTCCATCGCCCCATTCGCTTTCGTTATCCGAATTCGCCGACCCAGCCGGCGCGTCGCCGCATCAACATCCGGATGGCCATCCGGTTCCGTCGCGGGAGCGGCAGAACCGGGCGGGCCATGCGTTAGCGGCCAGACGTTGACGTTTCGATAATGGCGGCGACGTAGCGCAGATGCGGATCGATCAGCAGGATGCGCTCGCCATCGCGCACATAGCCGTAGCGTTCCGTCCAGGGCATCTGTGCGGAAATCGCGTCGGGCAACGGTTTCACCTCGGCATCGGCCGGGATGACCATGGATTCGGTCAACGGCGCGCCCGATTGCAGCATTTGTGCATCGCCTTTTTCAGCGGCAATAGCGGAAAGGATGGCCTGTTTCTGCTCGTCATTGAAATTGAAGGTGCGCGCGGCAATCGGCTCCTTGTCGTGCTCGAAGATGGTCTCGTCATGCGCGGCGGTGCGCTGCGACGAGGGCAGGATTTCGCCTGCGACATTCGGGTTGGCATTGTTGACCGGCTGATCCGGTGTCGCCATTCCGGTGGTCGCATCGGGCATCTGACCCGGCTGCGAGGCTGCCGGCGCAGGTGCGGCCTGGACGGGCTGCGACGCTGCGGGTGCAGCCGGATCGGCGGGCCCTGCGGGTTGTTGCGCGTAAAGCGGGCCCGCAACGAGCAGCATGCCGCAAACGGCCAGCGGATAGACCGAAAAACGCAAAGAAAAGCGGTTTGGCGAAAAGTGCACGGACATGGGATTGCTCCTGAAAAAGCTGTCCCATGACAAGCGGTCCGCGCGTACAAGAGTTCCGATAATTGCGAACGCCCGGCCTGTGTCACGTCGTCTTGTTGCCAGGGCCGCAACTCACAGCGTCTTGCCTGTAATCACCTCGACCACCCGGCGGTCCATCGGATCAACGATCACCACCAGGTTGAGAATGCGCGCGATCCGGAACGCTCCCGTCTCTGGCACCAGTTGCGCGATGGTCGTCGGCATGTCTTCGAGTTGGATCTCGACAGGCACGGTAATGCCGATACGCGGCTGGAAGTTGGGCAGGGCCTGGTTCTTGAAATTCTGGTTGGTGACGCTGATAAAGATCGTGTCACGTTGTGCATCGGTCAAATCGAGTCGCTTGACCTCGCGCGCTTCATTCTGCGCAGCCGGATCGGAATTCTGCGCGACGCTTGCGGCCGGGCCGCAGACGAGTCCTGCCAGCAGCAAGACAGACAAACCTCCGCGCATATGACGTCCTGGCATCGCCCTCTCCTTGTCCGGAAGGGAACCGCCGCCAGGCGGTTTGGTTCCGGGAAGTCCGGCCGAGGCGCGGCGGCCGATTCGCGCACGCGGCGGTCCACGACCGTCGGCCAGACTGAGTCCTGCCTCGGAGCACTGTCACACCTCGCGAATAGGCCAGATACCGCAAGAAAAGGGCCTCCGGTGTGAATTGCAGGCCACAGCGTCCGCCGAATAGCGCACCGGCAGGGCATCGGACATATGGCGGCTCTTGACCTGCGGGCGGCGTCCCGGCACCGTCCCCTATTGCTTTTTGGGGGATCGGCCATGTCCATCGGGCGCCTGTGCGTCATGCTTGCGGTGATTGTCGGCTGGTCGGTGCAGACCGGACCGGCACAGGCCGCCAACTGGCTTGAAAAGAACTTCTGGATGAGCGGCCCGCGCTATTCCGGCAAGCTGCCGCCCTGCGATAACAGCCGCGCCTTGTCGATTATCCAGGGCCGCTTTGCCGGCAAGGAATCGCGCTTTTGGAATTCGAACCTGCAGATCGTGAATTTCGATCAGGTGCGCGAGACAGGCTACCGCTCATGGGCATCCGACACCATCCCGCGCCGCTTCTGCAGCGCGCGTGCGCTGCTCTCCGATGGGGTCTGGCGGCCGGTGCATTATCTGATCGGCGAGGATTTTGGCATGATCGGCGCCACCTGGGATGTGGAATGGTGCGTGGTCGGCGTCGATCGTAACTGGGCGAACAATCCCGCCTGCCGGATGATGCAGCGGTGACGCGGGCGGGCGAGATGCCCGCGCAGGATGTACACATTTTATTTTCTATTTGTTCTTGTAGTGTTCTCATTCTGAGGG
>JAEVZN010000597.1 GCA_023392205.1 Pseudomonadota bacterium | reverse complement strand
CCCTGACCCTCCCCCGCAAGGGGGGAGGGGATGCACTGAGTTCTGGGAGGGATTTGCCTATGCGTATCGTCGTTCACGGACAGCAGGCTTTCGGCAAGGCCGTGCTGGAGGCGCTCATCAAGCGCGGTGACAATGTGATCGCCGTCTATGTCGCGCCGGAAAAGCCGGGCGCCAAGGCCGATCCGCTGAAGGAAGCGGCGCTGGCTGCGGGGCTGCCGGTCTATCAGCCGGATTCCTACAAGAAGCCGGAGGTGTGGGAAGAGTTCAAGGCGCTCAAGCCGGACCTTCAGGTGATGGCATTTGTCACTTTGTTCGTGCCGGAAGACTTCCTCAACATCCCGACGCATGGCTCGATCCAGTACCATCCGTCGCTGCTGCCGGCCTATCGCGGCGCGTCGGCCATCAACTGGCCGATCATAAAGGGCGAGAAGGAGACCGGACTTTCGATCTTCTGGCCCGATAACGGGCTCGATACCGGGGACGTTCTGCTCCAGAAGAAAACGCCGATATCCGACAAGGATACGCTCGGCACGGTCTATTTCGACCGCCTGTTTCCGATGGGCGTCGAGGCGATGCTCGAGTCCGTCGATCTCGTGAAGGCCGGCAAGGCTCCGCGTGTGAAGCAGGACGAGTCCAAGGCGACCTATGAGGGTCTCTGCCGCGCCGACAATGCGCATATCGATTTCGGCAAGCCGTGGGAGCAGATCGACCGGCTGATCCGCGGCTGCAATCCGGCGCCCGGCGCGTGGGCGACAATCAACGGCGCGAAGCTGAAAATCTTCGATGCGACGCCGCTGCCCGCAAAGGATCCCAAAGGCATTGCCGGCAAGATCGGCGAAGTGGCTGTGGTCGATGGCGACAGCTTCACCGTCGTCTGCGCGGATGGGCGAATCAAGGTCACGCGCGTGCAGGCCGATGGGCCGAAAGTGGGCGCCGGAGAATGGGCGGCCTCCGCCAAGATCGAGAAAGGCGCCCGCTTCACATGATCTAGGTTCTGTTATGGCCGGGCTTGACCCGGCCATTTCTATAAGGGAGGCACGTTGCCTTCCGGCGGGACGCGCAAGCCGCCTCACCCGCAGACGACCAGGACAGCCCGCAAGTATCCATCCTCACATTTGCTTTGACGGAATCCCAACATCATGCCCGCCTCGCAGCATCAGAATCCGAAATCCGATATCGAAATCGCGCAGGCCGCAAAGCCCAAGCGCATCGTCGACGTGGCAAAGGACAAGCTCGGCATCGCGCCGGAAAATCTCGAGCCGTACGGCCATTACAAGGCCAAGGTGTCCATGGAATACATCAAGTCGCTGAAGGACAAGAAGGATGGCAAGCTCATCCTTGTCACGGCGATTTCTCCGACGCCGGCCGGTGAAGGCAAGACCACGACAACCGTCGGCCTTACCGATGCGCTCAATTATATCGGCAAGAAGGCGATGTGCGCGCTGCGCGAGCCTTCGCTCGGCCCGTGTTTCGGCGTGAAAGGTGGCGCGGCCGGCGGCGGCTATGCGCAGGTGATCCCTATGGAGGACATCAACCTCCACTTTACCGGCGATTTCCACGCCATCACCTCGGCGCATAACCTGCTCTCGGCGCTGCTCGACAATCACATCTACTGGGGCAATGCCACCGGGATGGACTCCCGCCGCGTGGCCTGGCGCCGTGTGATGGACATGAACGACCGCGCGCTGCGCGAGATCGTGTGTTCGCTGGGCGGCGTCGCCAACGGCTATCCGCGTGAAGCCGGCTTCGACATCACCGTGGCGTCCGAAGTGATGGCGATCTTCTGCCTCGCCAAGGATCTCGACGATCTGAAGGAGCGGCTCGGCAACATCATCGTGGGCTATACGCGTGAGCGGAAGCCCGTGCGCGCCAAGGAACTGAAGGCGCATGGGGCGATGACCGCGCTTCTGAAGGATGCGATTGCGCCGAACATGGTGCAGACGCTGGAAGGCACGCCGGCCTTCATCCATGGCGGCCCCTTCGCCAATATCGCGCATGGCTGCAACTCGGTCTCGGCCACGACGACCGCGCTGAAACTCGCCGATTATGTGGTGACAGAAGCCGGCTTCGGCGCCGATCTCGGTGCGGAGAAATTCATCGACATCAAGTGCCGCAAGACCGGCCTCAAGCCGGACTGCGTGGTCATCGTCGCCACCATTCGCGCATTGAAGATGCATGGCGGCGTCAAGAAGGAAGACCTCAAGAAGGAGGATCTCAAGGCGCTCGAAGCCGGCATGGCCAACCTTCAGCGTCATATCGAAAACATCAAGAAGTTCAATCTGCCGGCAGTCGTCTCGATCAACCGCTTCTCGGCCGATACCGAGGCGGAGATCGCGCTGGTGAAGGAAAAGTGCAAGGCGCTCGGCGTCGAAGCGCTGATGGCCGATCACTGGGCGATGGGCGGCGAGGGTGCGGCCGATGTTGCCAAGGCGGTGGTGAAAGTCATCGACGAGGGCAAGGCCGATCTGAAGCTGCTCTACCCCGACGACATGCCGCTGTTCGAGAAGATCCGTACCATCGCCAAGGAGATCTATCGCGCCGACGATGCCACCGCCGACAAGTCGGTGAAGGATCAGCTCAAGACCTGGGAAGAGATGGGCTTCGGCCATCTCCCCGTCTGTATCGCCAAGACGCAATACTCGTTCTCTACCAATCCGGACGCCAAGGGCGCGCCGACCGGCTTCAACATTCCGGTCCGCGAAGTGAGATTGTCGGCGGGCGCAGAATTCATCGTGGCGATCTGCGGTGAGATCATGACCATGCCGGGACTGCCCAAGGTTCCGTCGGCGGATTCCATCGACGTCAACGACGAGGGCCGGATCGTCGGTCTGTTCTGATCGGAAGTTCCAACCGGGCATCGCAATGGCCCCTTCCTGCGCCGACAGGAGGGGGCTTTTTGTTTTCTCGGTTGCGGATGTCGCAGGCTTTCGCGGCGCGGGCGGGACGGTTAGGATCGCCGCCCCGTCACAGGATCCCAGACATGATCAAGTTCTATTATAGCGGCGCGCCTAACCCGGTGAAGGTCGCGCTGTTTCTCGAAGAGGCCGGTCTGCAATATGAGGCGATCCCGGTCGATACGCGCAAGGGCGACCAGCACAAGCCCGACTTTCTGAAGATCAATCCGAATGCAAAGGTGCCGGTCATCGTCGACGGTGACGTCACGGTGTTCGATTCGAATGCGATCCTGCTCTATCTCGCAGAGAAGACCGGAAAATTCCTGCCGGCAAAATCCGACAAGCTGCGTGGCGAATTGCTGTCCTGGCTGATGTTCGTCGCCTCAGGCGTCGGACCGTTCTCCGGCCAGTCGGTGCATTTTCGCAATTACGCGCCGGACAAGGAAAAGCTGGCCTATGCCGTCAATCGCTACACCTTCGAAGCGCAGCGGCATTACGGCGTGCTGGATGCGCGTCTCGCCGGCCAGCAATGGATGGTTGGCGACAGCTATACCATTGTGGACATGGACGTATGGGGCTGGGCGCGCATGATGCCGATTGTTTTGGGCGAAGAGGCATGGGCGAAATTCCCCAACCTCAAGCGCCTGGTCGACGAGATCGGCGCGCGTCCCGCGGCGAAAATCGCCAACGGCCTGAAGGACCGTCACGCCTTCAAGACCGAATTCGACGATGAGGCGCGCAAGATCATGTTCCGCCACACCGAGGTGAAGGTGGCGTAGTTCACCTTGGCATTCATGCCTTGAGCCGCTCGTTCCCGCCTTCGCGGGGATGGGCGGAGCGGGGGCTGACCGCGCTAGGCCTCCCCCATGTCCTTTGCGACACGGCGCGCTTCGCTCACGAGTGCAGCGGTGAGCGGGGTCATGGGTTCGCGCGCTGGAACCACAAGCCCGATGGTATGCACGGCTTGCGGCGCGACGATGGGAATGGCGCGGATGGTGTCAGTCAGGCCGAGCGTTTCCGCGAGCTTTGAAGGCATCACGGTTGCCCATCGTCCGGTACGCACATGCGCGAACAGGACCACCACGGAATTCGATTCCAGCGTCGGCTGCGGGTCGCCGCCCGCGGCGCGCAGCAGATCGTCGATGATGCGCCGGTTCTGCATGTCGGGCGTCAGGAGGCATAGCGGCACTTTTGCCACGTCCGCCCAGGTCACCTCATCGCGATTGCCAAGTGGCGCGTCCGGCGCGGTGAGCAGCTGATAGCGCTCCTGATAGAGCGGCACGCTGCTGACGCGGCCGAGCGGCTCATTGTCGAGATAGGTGATGCCGGCATCGATCTCGAGATTTTCCAGTTGCGTGAGAACCTGGATCGAGTTCTGCGACAGGATGGTGAAGCGCACATCCGGATGCCGCGCGCGGTAGGGTGTGGTAATGGCGGCCACCATCGCCAGCGCCGTGGGGATGGCCGCGATCTTCAGCCGTCCGGTCAGGCCCTTTTTCAGCGCCGTGATTTCCTGCCGCATGGCGCGGCTGTCGCCGACAATCCGCCGCGCCCAGTCCAGTGTGCGCTGACCTTCCGGCGTGAAGCCGATGAAGCGCGATCCGCGCTGGACCAGAAGGACACCGAGCGTGTCCTCAAGCTGTTTGATGCCCGCCGAAAGCGTCGGCTGCGTCACACCGCAGGATTCCGCGGCGCGGCCGAAATGCCGCTCCTGTGACAGCGCTAAAAGGTATTCGAGCTTGTCCAGCATCCTAAAAATATATTTGCAAAATCAGTAACTTGCAATGACGATAGAAAAATTCAATCGACGCATCGGGAGTTGGGGATTGTTCTAAACTGGATCGGTCGCGATGGTTGCGCATGACCGTGATCGACACACTCACCCGCCCGCAGAACAAGTCATTCGATGGCAGCGGAGGCCGCGGCCGCCGCGCCCGGCAGACGCCGAAGGGCCGTCAGGTCGACGCGGAGGCGCTGGCCGAGGTCCAGGCGCTGCTGATCGACAGGCCGCGCCGCCGCGACCTGCTGATCTAACATCTGCATCTGATCCAGGACCGGTACGGCCATCTCTCGGCTGCACATCTGACGGCGCTGGCCTCAGAAATGAAGATGGCATTGGCCGAGGTGTATGAGGTCGCGACCTTCTACGCGCATTTCGATGTGGTGAAGGAAGACGAGATGGCGCCGCCCGCCATCACGGTGCGGGTCTGCGATTCGCTGTCCTGCGCGATGGCCGGTGCCGACAAACTGATGTCTGAATTGCAGGCCAAATACGGACAGGATGTGCGGGTCATCCGTGCGCCCTGCATGGGCGCTTGCGATGTCGCACCGGTGGTTGCGGTCGGCCATGTGCAGACGTTCAACGCCGATGCGGCCAAAATCGACGAGGCGGTGAAAGCGAATGCACACGCGCATGCCGCGGAGCCTGTGACGAGTTTCGATGTCTATTGCAGAGATGGCGGCTATGCGCTGCTGAAGGCGTGCCTCGAGGGCAAGCATACGCGCGAAGACATGATCAAGGCGGTGGACGAATCCGGATTGCGCGGGCTTGGCGGCGCGGGATTTCCGACCGGGCGCAAATGGACCTTCGTGCGCGCGGAAAAGGGTCCGCGTCTGATGGCCGTCAATGGCGACGAGGGCGAGCCGGGGACGTTCAAGGACCGCTATTATCTCGGTCTCGATCCGCACCGCTTCATCGAAGGCATGCTGCTGGGCGCCTGGGTGGTGGAGGCCACGGACGTCTATTTCTATCTGCGCGACGAATATCCAGAATTGCGGCTGATGCTGCTGGACGAGATCGCCAGGGTCGAAGCGGCGGGCCTGTCGCCGCACACCAATGTGCATCTGCGCCGCGGCGCGGGCGCCTACATCTGTGGCGAAGAATCCGCGATGATCGAATCGATCGAGGGCAAGCGCGGCCTGCCGCGCCACCGTCCGCCCTATGTCGCGCAGGTCGGCATCTTCGGACGTCCGACGCTCGTGCAGAATGTCGAGACGCTGTATTGGGTGCGCGACATTGTCGAGAAAGGCGCCAGCTGGTTT
>JAEVZN010000549.1 GCA_023392205.1 Pseudomonadota bacterium | reverse complement strand
CACAGCTACCCGTAAGAGACCCAGCCCCCCGCCCCGGTTACCCGGGGCGCTTCGCATTTGCGCTGCGGCGCATGACCAGAGTCACCCAGCCGTCGGTCAGGCGCCGGCTTTCCAGAATGATTCCCTGCGTCCGATAGGCCGAGATGACGCCTGCCGCATGGGCCGGGAGCAGCCCCGAAAGCACCAGGCGTCCATCGGGTGCCAGCAACCGCGCCAGCGGATGCGACATTCGCCGCAGCGGACCTTCGAGAATATTGGCGAAGATCAGGTCGTACGGACCCCCCAGCCGGAAGGACAGCGCGCCGACGCCCGCCGCTGCGATCGTATGAACGAGGCCGCCCGCCTTGTTGCGGCGGGCATTGTCGCGTGCCACCGCCGCTGCGATCGGGTCGATGTCGCTGGCCAGCACACCGGTCCGGAACGCCAGGGCCGCCGCAATAGCCAGCACCCCGCTGCCGGTCCCGACATCGAGAACGCGCAGATGCCGCCCGGCGCTGCGCTTGCGCAGGTCTTCGAGCGTGAGCAGGCATCCGCGGGTGGTGCCATGATGACCGGTGCCGAACGCGAGGGCGGCCTCGATCTCAATGCCGGTCTGGTTTGGCCGCAGGCGCCCCCGGTCATGGCTGCCATGGATGACAAAGCGTCCGGCCGCGACCGGGGCAAGACCTTCGAGGCTCGCCGCCACCCAGTCGCGTTGCACGACAGCGGAAACCGACAGCGCATCGCGAGCGTCCGCGCCGAGGCTGTCACCGACGATCCGTTCGATGCTGGCGCGGTCGGCCGGATCGGAAAACACAGCGTCGACGACCCAGTCGGCGCCGTTCTCGTAGATCGAGACTGCGCAGCGTTCCGGATCGAGTGCCTCGCTCAGCCGCTCGGCCAGAGCCAGGGCCGCAGCCGCGTTCGTGGTGAAGCTGGCAATCTGGCTGGTCATCGAGCAGTTTCCCCGCACTTCACAGCGGGGAACTCACAGTAAGCCGGGCGGCAGAAACGCGGGGCCATATCAGGAACTTTTCCATGGGGAGATCACACTGGCCGACCATAATCTGCAGTGCCGGGACATGCATGCGGTGCCATTCATCCCCGTTCTTGTCCACAGCCTCCGCCTTTTCGTCCGGATGCCAACGAGAACGGAGCGCATACTGGCCGGCACGCCTTGCACAACCTAGATAAGGCCGGTCACCCATCGAGGCGGAGGCCAAGCCGGCGCCATGTCCAAGCCGATAGTCGTTTCGATCCCCCACAGTCTCGGAAAGGCCGAAGCACTGCGCCGCTTGCAGCCCGGCCTGACCGGTGCGGCAGCGAGCTTTCCCGTGCTCAAGGTCGACGAGGAAATCTGGTCCGGCGACCGGCTCACCTTCCGGGTGCGGGCGATGGGGCAGGCCGCCGCCGGCATTTTGGACGTGGCCGAGGACCACGTTCGGCTCGAAGTCACGTTGCCCTGGCTGTTGCAGAAATTCGCGGAAGTGGCGCAGGCCGCAATCCGTGCGCGCGGCAAGCTGCTGCTCGAAAAGAAATAAGGTCGCTCGCTTTGACACTGCCTTCGCTGCCGCCCGCGCTTGCGCTCGACACACGCAACGGCCTGCCCGACGACCTGCAAATCCTGCTCGCGCAATATCCGCGTGAGACGAGGCAGGCGCATGCCAATCTGGGCGAGATGGCGCGCTTCTGGCTGCAACGTCACGGCATGTTTCGTGAACTTGGCACCGCGCTCGATCAGGCCAGTACGCGTTTTTGCGGCGAGGCCGCGAACCCGCGCGAATTTGCAGGCTTCTTTGCGCCGCGGCTGCAATTTCTGTTGCAGCAATTGCACGTCCATCATCACATCGAAGACGATCATTATTTTCCGATATTCCGGCGTGCGGACGCAAAACTTGCCCGTGGGTTCGAAATCCTGGAAAGCGATCATGAAATGCTCGCCGTCTGTATCGCCGATGCGGCAACATGCGCGAACGATTTCCTGCAGGTCATGGACAAGCCTTCGCAGTTGCAAGGTGCAGCCGCAAAATACGCACAAAGCGGCGCTGTGTTGCTGCGCGGTCTGATCCGCCATCTTGACGACGAGGAGGATCTGATCGTGCCGCTCATTCTCGACCGCGGCGAACAGGCGCTCGGTGTCGGGCATTAGGCGCAAGGCGGCGCTCACGCTGGCATTGAATGGCACGGTTGGCATCGCCATTTGTTATTCAGGTGCTCGCCTGTCGGGCAAAGCCGGAAAGGCAAACATGTCGGGTCAGCTCGATTTCTTCATACAGCTGAATCGGTTCGAGGACCGGCTGCCGGTGCGCATCGCGCGGGCATCGCGCTATCTCCGGCGGCCCGAAGCGCGAGCCTATCGCATGCCTTCGGCGGTGCTGCTGACACTCGGCGGCATGGCCGGCTTTCTGCCTATCCTCGGCTTCTGGATGCTGCCGCTCGGATTGTTGCTGCTGGCCGTCGACGTGCCGCGTTTGCGCAATCCGATGGCGCGTTTGCTGGACTGGATCGAGCGACGCTGGCCGCCGCGCAAACCCGCCGCATGATGCCTAGCGTGCGTGCAGTTTTTGATCTGGATCAAGGTTACATCTGCAACGATCTCTAGATTGAACAACGGATCGCCATCCCTGTGGCGGTTCTCCCGTGGCGGAGAGACACTTTGTGTTCTTGTTCGCTTGCGCAACTTTGGCCCGGCGTCTGCCGGGCCTTTTTGTTTTGGAGCGGCGTCGTTCTCTCTCGTTACCCGACTATAGCCGCCGCATGATCTCGTCTTCGGTCGGCAGGCGTCCGTCCGGCGTGAGTTGATCGACGACGTCGGGCAGCGTCTGGCTCAGGCCCTGCAGCAATTCGTTGCGGTCGAGTCCGAACTGATCGGCCAACTGGTTGATGATGTCGGGACCGAACGTCTTCTCGATGTCGGAGGCCGAGACCGGGATATTCTGCCCGCTGGTCATCCATGAGCGGGCAGCATCGCCGCGACCGGCCTGATCGAATTGCTTGAGGATGTCGCCGAGAACGCCGCCGGCCGCGCCACCGGCCAGCAATCCGCCGAGATTGCCGCCGGCGCCTTGCAGAAGATCAAGGAATGGATCGCCTTGTGGACCGGCCACCCGTGAGCCCTGTGCCAGACGACCGCCGCCAAGGATTGTCCCGAGAATGTCGCCAAGCGCGCCACCGCGCGGACTTCCTCCGGAGGGCGGGCGTCCGCCGCCGAGAATGTCGCCGAGGATATCGTTCAGTCCGCCGCCGCCAGGTCCGCCACCAGGTCCGCCTCTTGGGCTTCCGCCGGGCGCGCGTCCGCCACCCAGAATATCGCCGAGGATGTCACCCAACGAGCCGCCACGGCCGGCATCGGCCGGTCCACCTTGTGTGCCGCCGGAGGGGCGTTCCGGCATCCGCCGCGTCGACTCGATCAGCGGCCCGAAATCGCTGTCGCCGGCACCGCCGGTGGAGGGCGAGGGGATCTGTGCGGGAGGATTGCCGGGCACGCGGGCCGGTGTGTCTGTCGGCAGCCGTGTCTGTCCGCGTGGCGAAGGCACGGGCTGCGCGCCGCCGCCCTGCTGCCCTGAGCTCTGATACCAGCGCCACAGAAGCAGCGCGATCAGCGCCATATTGACCTTCGGATTATTCCCGCTCGCGCCGCGGCCCAGAATGATGTCCAGCACGCCCATGACGATCGTCTCCGGCTCTCGCCAATCCGGTTGCGAGGCTTGCCGCGAAAATGTGTGCCATTGCGAGCGGGCAATCAAGACCGCATGGTGACGGCCTGAGTCTCAGGAATCCAGAACGCTGCGAACCTTGGTGGCCAGCTGTTCGACACTGAAAGGCTTGGGGAGAAAATTCGTGCCCGGATCAAGCACATTGTTGTGCACGATAGCATTGCGGGTATAGCCGGTGGTGTAGAGCACCTTCAGGTCGGGACGCCGCTGCCGCGCGAGCTTTGCCAGTTGCGCGCCTGTCATGTCGGGCATGATGACATCGGTAAACAGAAGCGCGATGTCGCCTATGTCACCTGTGTCACCCTTGTCGCTCATGCCATCGAGCAGCCGCAAGGCTTCCGGGCCGTTCGGCGCGGCGATGACGTTGTAGCCCAGTTCTCGCAATGCCTCGACGGAATAGGCGCGCACGCGCTCCTCATCCTCCACGACAAGAATCGTTTCGTTTTTATCTCCAGAGGCCGGTGACATCGCCTCGCGCTCGATCACCGGTGGTCGTTCGGCCCCCATATAGCGCGGCAGGTAGATCTTGACCGCAGTACCGATGCCCAGTTCCGAATAGAGCTTTACGTGACCGCCCGACTGGCGGATGAATCCGAACACCTGACTGAGACCGAGACCCGTGCCCTTGCCGACGCTCTTGGTGGTGAAGAAGGGATCGAAAGCGCGTGACACGACCTCGGGCGTCATGCCGGTGCCGGTATCGGTCACTGCGATCATCACGTATTGGCCGGGTGACAGCTGATGCTCGCGCGCATAGGGGTCGTCGATGAACGTATTGGCGGTTTCGATGGTCAGCCGGCCGCCGTCCGGCATTGCATCGCGCGCATTGACCGACAGGTTGAGAATGGCGCTCTGCAACTGGATCGGATCGGCATGCGTGCGCCACAGGCCTGCGGCCAGCACCGTTTCAATTCTGATCTGCTCGCCCAGCGTGCGCATCAGCAATTCGCCCATCTCCGCCATCATGCGATTGGCGTCGACGGGTTCGGGCGACAAGGGCTGCTGCCGCGAGAAGGCCAGCAGGCGTTGCGTCAGCGATGCAGCACGGGTCGCACCGTCCATGGCCGCATCGATGTAGCGACCAAGGTCGCTTTCGCCGCGTGCCATCCGGCGGCGCAGGAGATTGAGCGCACCGATCACGACCGCCAGCATATTGTTGAAGTCGTGGGCGATGCCGCCGGTCAATTGCCCGACCGCTTCCATTTTCTGCGACTGGCGCAGTTGTTCTTCTGCGGTCATCAGGTCGTTGGTGCGCTCAGCAACTTCGCGCTCCAGATCCTCTCGCGAGCGGGCGAGTACCTCGCGTGCCTCGACAATATCCTGGATGTCGGTACAGGTGCCGAACCAGCGTTCGATATTGCCGTCGGCATCGCGCACGGCCTGGGCGCGGCCAAGCACCCAGCGATATTGCCCGCTGCGATGCCGCAACCGGTATTCGATATGATAGGGATCGCCGCTTGCTAAGCATTGCCGCCACAATGCCCAAGCACGCTCCTGATCGTCGGGATGAAATATGTCGTTCCAGCCCTCGCCATCGGTCGAGCCATGCGGCACGCATGTGTATTCGTACCAGCGATCGTTGAAATAGTCGTGATACCCGTCCGGACGCGTCGACCAGATCATCTGGTCGATGGAGTTCGTGATGCCGCGCAGCCGTGCTTCGCTTTGCCGAAGTGCATCCTCGACGCGACGGCGCTCGCGCAATTCGCGTTCGGCCGACTGGAAGAGCCGCGTCCTGTCGATGGCAGTCGCCGCCTGTCCGGCAATGCCGGAGAGTAATTGCTCGTGCTCGGGTCCGAATTGTCCCGGCTGCGAATGCCCGAAGAACAATCCGCCATGTACTTCGCCGGTCCCTGAGACCACCGGGACCGCCAGATAACTGCGCACCGGCAGATGGCCTTCCGGCATGCCGCGATGCGGCGCATTTTTGCCGTAGCGCGGATCCTGCAGGATGTCGTCGGACCGAACAATGGATTCGCCGTGGAAGGTCGGCCGGAAAATCGCCGTGGCGCGCGGCATCGGAAAATTGGAAAAGGCCTCCAGCGGCGCGCCCGACAGGGCATAAAGCATGTAGCTTTCGCCAGAATCGTCCTGCACGTTGTAGAAGAAGGCGCCGAATTCGGCTTCGGTCAGTTCGGTGCCGGCATCGGTGATGGTCTGGACCAGGTGGTCGAGGCTGGTGCCGGAGGCGACGCTCGCGGCCATGCGATTCAGCACGCTCAGGCGATGCGTTTCGTTGCGCAGGTCGGCTTCCGCCTTGCGCGCTTCGGTGACGTCGATATTGACGCCGATCATCCCGAGAAAGCGGCCCGCATCGTCGAAGCGCGGCTGCGCTTCGGTGGAGATGATCCGGTAAGCGCCGTCGGCGCGCTTGTAGCGGGCCTCGACACTGAAAGGCGTCCGCTCCGACATCGCTGTGGCGAAGGGCTCGTAAAGTGCCGCCGCATCGTCGGGGTGAATTGTGGCGCCCCAGTCGAAATTCTCGAATGTTTCATCGCTGACCCCCCAGAAGTCGCGCAAGGCCCTGTTCAGATAGATGCACTTGCCGGAGGGGTCGCCCATCCACAGCATGACTGGCGCGCTTTCGCTGACCTGCCGGAACCGGGTCTCGCTTTCACGCAGGGCCTCGACCGCGCGCCGTTCTTCCGTCACGTCGGCGACGTCGACAAAAATTCCCACAATATGTCCGGCCGCATCCCGGACCGGCTGGTACACAAAATCGAGCAACCGCTCCTCGGGGCCGGTCCGGGGATCGCGGGACAAACTGACCCTAGCCGATTTTGCGACATGCGCCTGGCCGGTGCGATAGACACTGTCGAGTAGATCGATAAAGCCCTGCGGCACCACCTCTGGCAACGCGTCCGCGACTTTCCGTCCGACCAGGTCGCGATGGCCGGTCAGTTCCTGGTATTGCGGATTGGCCAGTTCGAAAACATGGTCCGGCCCGCGCAGCAACGCGATGGCGCCCGGCGCCTGTTGGACCATTTCGCGAAGCCGTTCGGTTTCGGCTTCCTGGGCGCGGCGCGACAGGACGATCGCGGTGGTTTCGTTGCCCTGGTTGAAGATGCCGAGCACACGTCCGTCATGTCCGCGAATGGCCGAGAGGCTATAATTCCAGTAGGTCTCCTGAACGCGTCCGCCGCGCTCCATCGGCAACATCTGGTCGAAGGAAGAGACGCCTTCACCGGTTCGCAGAACCTGCTCGAATTGCGGACCCACGACGGACCAAATGTCGGACCAGACCTCGCGGGCCGGTTGGCCAAGGGCGCCGGGATGCTTCTCGGCCGGAATGGGCGCCCAGGCGTCGTTGTAAAGAAGCCGTAAATCCGGCCCCCAATAGATGGCAGTGGGAATGGCCGAATGCAGGCAGAGATTAAGGGCCAGCGTCAATTCGTCCGGCCATTGCTCCGGCGGGCCGATCGGATTCGATGTCCAGTCATGGGCAGCAATGCGCGCACCCATGCTGCCGCCGCCGGCAAGAAAAGGCAATGGAGTTGAAAGCTTGTCGTGCAACGCCGGCTCTGTGCGCGCCAGGAGTAGATATCGGACCGAGGCGGACTGGCGGCTTTCCCCTCTAGCGGATTAACAGGGGCAACGCCGCATTGCCTCTTAGGTTCCATGCCTGGAACACAAAAAAGCGCAAGTTCAGTATCCGCGATAGCCGTAGCGCGGCTGATAATAATAGGGTTGGGGCGGATAATAGTTGCGCGGTGCGTAATAGGTCTGGGGATTGGCCCGGTAATAGACCGATCCCTGATAGGGCCGCCACTGATAGCCATCATAATAATAGGCTTGGTGGTCCGGCTGGCGTGCATTGCGGCCCGCATAACCGCGCGCGGTGGCGGCGCGCTCGCGCAGCTCTTCCTCTTGCGGAATATATTGCGGCGGCATGCCGGTGGCACGCTCGCGCGTGGCCTGGCGCGGTTCGGTCAGATCGCGATTGGCGCGGGCGATGGCAATACGTTCATCGCCCTGAATTGCGACCGTGGTTTTCAGGACGCCGTTGGCCTGAACCATCTCAAACAGGGTCTTGGCATGTTCCGGCGCCAGCCGCACGCAGCCGCCCGAAGCCGGGCGTCCGAGCTTTTTGGTTTCGAAAGAGCCGTGAATGGCATGGCCGCGGTCGGTGAAGAAGATAGAATGCGGCATCGGTGCATCATCGAATTCACGCGAGAAGTGATCCTTCTCAAGCCGGAAGGCGCGGAATTTGCCCGACGGCGTGAAGCGCCCGGTGCGTCCTGTCGAGACCGGCCATGTGTGCAGAACCTGGCCGTCGCGCGTCACGGTCAGCGTCTGCGCTGTCTTGTCCACGCTGATGTGAATATTCGCCATGGCCGGCGTGAGGGTCAGAGCGAAGACGATAGACAGAAGACTGACGCGTATACGCATGGTACCGTACCTTCGACTTGCACCGGGCTAATCTAGTTACGTTCGACCGGGAAAATAAGGCGTAAATCCGGGTGTGATTAAAAAGGATGGTTGACCACCTCTTCAACGCACATGCCGATTACGGCCAAGTTCGGTGCAAACTTGTTCACAATGCGCGCCGCGCGGTCACGGCTGCGTCATAACGCGCGCCAACGACTTCTTTCCAACTTCGCGGTCAACTGCCGGAACGTCTTGGGAGCGCCTGTGTTGTCAAACGGGCAGGGCAGCCTCGCCCATCGCGGGGCATCCGCCTTGAGTTTCACAATCCCTTATGAACAAGGAGTTCGATAATGATTCACAAGATCGCTCTGATGGCCACCGCCGGCGTTTTTGCAGCCTCCGTTGCCGTGGCGCAGACGCCGCCTCCGGGTAACGTCAATCCGGGTTCGACCCAGTCCGGTGCGGAGCGGACAGGTGCGCCGAACCAGCCGCGCAGCACTCCCGGTGGCCAGATGGGCACGACCGGCACCGGTACCACAGGTGCGGGCGCGCCGATGCAGACTGCGCCGAGCGGTGCAGGCACCGATGGCGTGAAGGGCAACGTGAAGCCAGGCTCGATGCAGTCGGATGTTCCGTCGGGCGAGCCGGCAGCCAAGCCCCGCTAATCGCACTGCCTCAGCGCGGCGTCGCATAACGAAGCCCCGGCACGAGCCGGGGCTTCATCTTTTGATGTTGAAGACAAGCATGTGCTTGGGAACAACGGTGACGTCGATGTGATCGCTGCACTGCACGCGCGTTTCGGAACGGATGCTCCGCCCCATCATTGGTCTACCGGTTGCGCGATGCACAGAGCAGAGCGCTGAAAGCAAAGAAACGGAGTTCGATTATGAACCGCAAGTTTATCGCATTGTCCGCCGCAGCGGCTCTCGCCACTACCTTCGCGATTGCGCCGGCCTCGGCGCAGAACGCGCCCCCGCCCGGTAACGTCAATCCGGGCTCGCTGAATTCCGGTGCCGAGCAGACCGGCGCGCCAAACCAGCCGCGTAGCACGGCCGGCGGTGCTTATTACGGCCAGGCCTATGGTCCGGGCCTTGGAGCGTTTGCCGCCGCACCGGGAGCTTATGACTCTTATGCCTATGCCCCCATGGGCGGTCCGTCGGTTGGCGTTGATGTTGGGCCGATCGGGTTCTCGGCCGGCGTTGGTTATGGACCAGGCTATGATGCCTACGCCTACGACCGCGGCTATTATCGGTATGACCGTCCTCGCGGCGGCATCTCGATCGGTTTCGGTCCGCGTTACTGGTAGTCACTTTCAGGTTCGCGGCCTGACTGCGAAACGAAGCCCCGGCGAAAGCCGGGGCTTTTTCGTAGGCATTCCTTAGCCGCGCTTCAATGCTTGCGGGCGCTCACGCGATAGCCGGCGATCGATGTCTCGCCGAGTGCGCGTGCAGCCTCGAGCCGGTGCAGCCCTTCCACCAGCACGAAGCGGTCGCCGTCCTCGCGCACCAGAATAGGTGTCTGCATTCCATCGGCCAGGATCTGCGCCGAAAGCGCTTCGACCTTGGCCGGCTCCAGCGTCGCGCGGCGCTTGACCGGGACATAGATGCGGGCGATCTCGAACATCTCGCGTTTCATCATGATGGGACAAATCTAGCACGGCCACGCGCCCCCGGCGAATGCCAAGGCAATGTCCGCCCCTGCGGCCAGCCATCGCGTGGACAGGCCGCGCCTGCCGTGTGAGGCTTCCTTCAGACAAGAGGGGGCGGCCATGCCATTCAATCAGCGGCAATTGTTCATGATGGCGCTGTTCGCGATTTTCTGGACGGCGTTCATGTTGTTCTGGAACGGGGAATACGGCACGCAGCGCGTCGCTACCATGTTGGCCATCGGCGTCGTCATCGCCGGCATCTGGGGCTATTGGATGAAGACCTATGGAGCGTGGAAGAACGAGAAGTGAAGGGTGATGCGGGATCGTCGCGGCGCACTAGGGCTCTCACACCCTCTCGACGAAACTATCCACCACGCGCTTTTCGCCGGCCTTGTCGAAGGCGATGGTCAGTTTGTTGCCGTCCACGGCCATGACATTGCCGTTGCCGAACTTGATGTGAAACACGCGCTCGCCGATCGCGAAGGCCGACGACACGCCGGTGGACTTCGCCACCAGTTCGCCCTCGATGGTGAGCGGTTCGTGGCGCGCGGCAAAGCGGCCTTTCGATGTGCCGGTGCCACGCGATGCGTGCGAGCC
>JAEVZN010000535.1 GCA_023392205.1 Pseudomonadota bacterium | reverse complement strand
GCGACATGGGGCCGGAAGGCTTCCAGGAGGCGCTCGTTTATCTGCGCACCGCCGTGTCGGTCGATCCGAAGGGCTGGGCCAAGTTCGATTATGTGCGCATGCCCGAATATCGCTGGGGCGTTCTGCTCGCGCCGGCCGAGGAAGGCCGCAAGGTCAATTTCGGGCAGCATCTCGGCGAGCCGGCCTGGCAGGAAGTGCCCGGTGAGCATCGCGCGCTGCTGCGCCGCCTGATCGTCATCCAGGGCGATACCGAACCCGCCTCGGTCGAACAGCAGCGCCATCTCGGCAAGACCGCGCCGTCGCTTTACGACATGCGCAATCTGTTTCAGGTCAACGTCGAAGAAGGCCGCCATCTCTGGGCGATGGTCTATCTCCTGCACAAGTATTTCGGCCGTGACGGACGCGACGAGGCCGACGATCTGCTGCGCCGCCGCTCGGGCTCCGAGGAAGCGCCGCGCATGCTGGGTGCCTTCAACGAGGCGACGCCGGACTGGCTGTCCTTCTTCATGTTCACTTTCTTCACCGACCGTGACGGCAAGATGCAGCTGGAAAGCCTCGCCCAATCGGGCTTCGATCCGCTGTCGCGCACCTGCCGCTTCATGCTGACAGAAGAAGCGCATCACATGTTTGTCGGCGAGACCGGGATTTCCCGCACCGTGCAGCGCACATGCGAGGCGATGCGCGAAGCCGGCATCGACGATCCCAACGAGATCGAGAAGGTCCGCGCACTCGGCGTGATCGACCTGCCGACGGTGCAGAAGAAGCTGAACCTGCATTACTCGCTGTCGCTCGATCTGTTCGGCTCGGAAGTCTCCACCAATGCCGCCAATGCTTATAACAACGGCATCAAGGGCCGCTATCAGGAGACCCGCATTCAGGACGATCATCGCCTGACCAACGACACCTATCCGGTGCTGAAAATGGTGAATGGCGAGATCAAGTTGGTCGACGAGCCGGCGCTGACCGCGCTCAACATGCGGCTGCGCGACGATTACACGGCCGATTGCGCCAAGGGCGTGGAGCGCTGGAACAAGGTGATCGAGAAGACCGGCGTCAAGTTCCGTCTGGAATTGCCGCATGTCGCCTTCCATCGCCATGTCGGCGAGTTCAAGGACGTGCATGCATCGCCGACCGGCATTGTGCTGACAGATGCCGACTGGGCGAAGATGCGCGATCAATGGCTGCCGTCGAAGGCGGATGGCGACTTCATCGAAGCATTGATGACGCCGGTGACCGAACCTGGCAAGTTTGCTGGCTGGATCTCGCCGCCCAAGGTCGGCATCGACAACAAGCCCGGCGAATTTGAATACGTGAAGATCGCGGCGTAGCTTCGCTTTCTTATCCCTCCCCCGCTTGCGGGGGAGGGTGGCGAGCATAGCGAGCCTCGAAGGACGGCGGCACCGAACCAGGCGGTCGTCCATTTCGACCTCATCCTGAGGAGCATCGCGGAGCGATGCGTCTCGAAGGACGGGTCGACACAATGGCCGTCCTCGTCCTTCGAGACGGCTGCTTTGCAGCCTCCTCAGGATGAGGACGGAGCCAATGGCCTGACAGACATGGACGCAGCCACGAACCCGACCGCATCGCCGCACAAGCAGCATCTGATCGATCCAGAGATCTGCATCCGCTGCAACACTTGTGAGGAGACCTGTCCGGTCGATGCGATCACGCATGACGACAACAATTATGTTGTCGATCCGGAGAAGTGCAATTTCTGTCTCGATTGCATTTCGCCATGCCCGACCGGATCGATAGACAATTGGCGCGTCGTTGCACAATCCTACACGCTCGAAGACCAGTTCTCGTGGGAGGAATTGCCGGCGCAGCAGGACATCGCTGTCGAAGAAGGCGGCGAGGCCGATGATGACGAGGCTGCGCGCCTGATCGCCGAGGCGCATTCCGGCAGCGGTGGCAAGAGCGTGGCCCCAGCTTCGGCCAGCAAACCACGCGTCAATCTCTACAACCGCAGCCGTCCCGCCATTGCAACGGTCACCGGTAATTTCCGGCTGACCGATCCCAATGCCGACAACGACGTGCGCCATCTCATTCTCGATTTTGGCGATGCATCGTTTCCGGTTCTGGAGGGCCAGAGCATCGGGATCATCCCGCCCGGCGAGGATGCGTCCGGCAAGCCGCATGTGATCCGGCTGTATTCGGTGGCCAGTTCGCGCGACGGAGAGAAGCCGAAGACCAACAATCTCGCGCTGACCGTCAAGCGCGAGCCGAACGGGCTTTGTTCCAATTATCTGTGCGACCTCAAGAAGGGTGACAAGGTGCAGGTCACGGGTCCGTTCGGTGCGACCTTCCTGATGCCGGACGATCCTTCCGCCAACATCATCATGATCTGCACCGGTACGGGATCGGCGCCGTTCCGCGGATTCACCGAGCGTCGCCGCCGCACCATGCGCGATGCGCCCGGCCGCATGATGATCTTCTTTGGCGCGCGCCGTCCGGAGGAGCTTCCCTATTTCGGGCCGCTGCAGAAAGTCCCCGATGGACTTCTCCGCAAGCATTTCGCCTATTCGCGGGTACCCGACGAGCCGAAGACCTATGTGCAGGATCGCATGCGCGCGACCGCCGACGAGGTTTCGGTGTTTCTGAAACACGACAAGACGCATGTCTACATTTGCGGTCTGAAGGGCATGGAATCGGGCGTCGACGAGGCCATGTCCGATATCTGCCGCGCGTCGGGTCTCGACAGGGCGGCGCTGCGTTCGGACATGCGCGCGCAGGGCCGCTATCACGTCGAGACGTATTGACGGCGTGAGCCGTCATGCAAAAAGGCCGGCGTCGAAGCGCCGGCCTTGGAGTTTTCCGCCGTGAACGGATCGACTATTCCGCAGCCACCCGCGACGGCGTCGCATGCGCGGAGACGAAATAATCCATCGCCGCCTGTACACCGCCCTTTTTGTGCGGAACGCCGGCCAGCGAAAGCGCCATCTCGGTGGCCGCCAGCGCGCCGATGATGGTCGCGTCGTTGGTGTCGCCGAGATGCCCGATCCGGAACATCTTGCCGGTGAAGCGGCCGAAGCTCGCGCCGTAGGAGATGTTGAAGGTGTCAAGGGCGAGCGACCGGAACGCATCGCCGTCGTGACCTTCCGGCATCAGCACGGCGGTGATGGTCGAGGAATAATATTTCGGATCGCGGCAGATGATCTCCAGGCCCCAATGCTTGACGGCGCGCCGCACGCCTTCGGCCAGCCGGTCATGGCGGGCGAACACGTTGTCGAGGCCTTCCTCGTGGAGCATCGCAATGCCTTCCACGAGGCCGCCGATCATCAGGGTCGCCGGCGTATAGGGGAAGAAGCCGACCTTGTTCATGGCCAGCATGTCTTCCCACGAAAAGAACGACTTGGGCAGAGTCGAGGTCTTGCTGGCTTCCAGCGCCTTGTTGCTGATCGCGTTGAAGGACATGCCGGGCGGCATCATCAGGCCCTTCTGCGCGCCGCCGACGGAGACATCGACGCCCCATTCGTCGTGCCGGTAATCCGTCGAGGCCAGCGAGGAGATGGTGTCGACCATGTACAGGGCCGGGTGGCCGGCCGCATCGATGGCCTTGCGGATATCGGCGATCGGCGACGAGCAGCCCGTGGAGGTCTCGTTATGCAGGACGCAGACCGCCTTGATCTCCTTGTTGGTGTCCTTGCGCAGATAGGCCTCGATCTCGTCCGGATCGGCGCCGACACGCCAGTCGGTGGAAATGAATTCCGGCTTCAGGCCGAGCTTCTCGGCCATTTTCTTCCACAGCGTCGCGAACTGGCCGGTTTCGACCATCAGCACGCGGTCGCCGGGCGACAGCGTGTTCACAAGTGCGGCTTCCCAGGCGCCGGTGCCGGTAGCGGTGTAGATGATCACCGGGTTGGTGGTCTTGAAGATTGTCTTGATGCCGTCCAGCGCGCGCTTGGCGAGCTTGGCGAATTCCGGCCCGCGATGGTCGACGACCGGCATGTCGATGGCCCGCAGGACCCGGTCCGGAACAGGCGTCGGTCCGGGGATTTGCAGGAAATGGCGCCCGGGGGCGCGCGCAGCGTTCTGGGCCATCGTTCGGTAGCTCCTTGAGGAATGGCGTCGGCAGAGCCGAAAACGGCCGCTGATGCGGCCGAACTTGCCGGTTTGAACACCCAATGCCACAGTCCGGTCAAGCCAAATTGTGCCTCCGCAAGAGAGGCGGGCGGGAGGAATGGTTTGCCTGAGACGTTGCGGCCGGGGCTGGAAAGGCGGCTGAAATCAAGCCTTTCGGGGGAGGTGCGGTTCGACCCCTTCACCCGCGGTCGCTATGCGACGGATGCCTCGCATTACCAGATGATGCCGCTTGGCGTGGTCACGCCGAAAAGCATGGACGAGGCCGAATGCGCCATCGCCATTGCCCGCGACGAGGGCGTGCCGGTGACGGCGCGCGGCGGCGGCACGTCGCAATGCGGACAGACCGTCAATTCCGGGCTCATTGTCGATTGTTCGAAATACCTCAACAGGATCATCGACATCGATGTCGCCGCGCGCCGATGTGTCGTCGAGCCGGGGATCGTGCTGGACGATCTCAACCGCGCGCTGAAACCCCATGGATTGTGGTTTCCGGTCGATATTTCAACGGCTTCGCGGGCCACCATTGGCGGCATGACCGGCAACAATTCCTGCGGCGCGCGCTCGTTGCGCTACGGCAATACGCGGGAGAATGTCCTCTCGATCGAGGCCATTCTCGCTGACGGAAAACGACAGAACTTTGGTTTATCTGCGGATGTTCTGCCGGACTTCGGCGCCGGTTCTGGCATTTCTGCCCTTGCGCGGGATCTGTTCTCCATCGGCGCGCGCGAGGCCGACGAGATCGCCGCGCGCTTCCCGAAGGTGCAGCGCCGGGTCGGCGGCTACAATCTCGACGCGCTCCTGCCCGGCCGCAACGATCGCAACCTCGCGCATATCCTGGTCGGCTCGGAGGGCACGCTCGGCTTCACCACGCAGGTGGAGCTGAAGCTGAGCCCGCTGCTCGGTCGCCGCGCGGTCGGCGCCTGTCATTTCGGCCGCTTCCACGATGCGATGGATGCCGCCCAGCATATCGTGCGGCTCAAGCCCATCGGTGTCGAACTGGTCGACCGCACCATGATCGAACTGGCGCGCGAGATCGCCATGTTCCGCCCGACGCTGGAGCAATTCGTGCGCGGCGATCCGGACGCGATCCTGCTCGTTGAATTCGGCGAGGACGATCACGACGAGAATCTGCGTCGCCTGGAGCAGCTCTCCGATCTCATGGGCGATCTCGGCTATGGCTTCGACAGATCCGGAGCGAAGCAGGGCGGCGTGGTGGAGGTGCTCGATCCTGCCTTGCAGGCGGCGATCACCGATGTGCGCACATCGGGTCTCAATATCATGATGTCGATGAAGGAGGAGGGAAAGCCCGTTTCCTTTGTCGAGGATTGCGCGGTGCCGCTGGAGCATCTGGCGGACTACACCGCGGAACTCACCGAGGTGTTCGAGAAGCACGGCACGCGCGGCACCTGGTATGCGCATGCGAGCGTCGGCTGCCTGCATGTGCGCCCGGTGCTCAATCTGCGTCTTGAAAAAGATGTGAAGGCGATGCGCGCCATCGCCGAAGAGGCGTTCGCGATGGTGCGCGCCTACAAGGGCTCGCATTCCGGCGAGCATGGCGACGGCATCGTGCGGTCGGAGTTTCACGAATTCATGTTCGGCTCCCGGCTGGTGCGCGCCTTCGAGGAGGTGAAGCAGCGTTTCGATCCGCAGGGCCTGTTCAATCCCGGCAAGATCGTGCATGCGCCGAAATTCGACGACCGCAATCTGCTTCGTTTCGGTCCCGGCTATCGCGGCGAGGATTTCAGAACCGGCCTCGACTGGTCGGCCTGGCCCGGCTCGGGCGGCGGTTTTCAGGGCGCCGTCGAGATGTGCAACAATAACGGCGCCTGCCGCAAGATCGAGGGCGGCGTGATGTGTCCGAGTTATCGCGTCACCCGCGACGAACGCGATGTGACGCGCGGGCGCGCCAACTCGCTGCGGCTTGCGGTGACCGGTCAGCTTGGCGCGGATGCACTGACGTCGGACGAGATGGCGGAGACGATGAAGCTCTGCGTCTCGTGCAAGGCTTGCCGCCGCGAATGTCCGACCGGTGTCGACATGGCGCGCATGAAGATCGAGGTGCAGGCCGCGCGCGCCGCAAAACATGGCTTCTCGTTGCGCGAACGGCTGATCGGCTGGCTGCCGCATTATGCGCCCTATGCGGCGCGGGTGCCGTGGCTGATGAATGCGCGCAATGTGATGCCGGGCGCGGCGTGGCTGTCGGAATTTCTGGCGGGCTTTTCGGCGCGGCGCAGCCTGCCGGCATGGCGGCGCGATGTGTTTGAGGATGATGGCGGACTCTTTCTTGTTACCCCCCCCCTTGTGGGGGAGGTCGGCGCGCGAAGCGTGCCGGGAGGGGG
>JAEVZN010000326.1 GCA_023392205.1 Pseudomonadota bacterium | reverse complement strand
ATATGATCGATGCTGCCGTCGACGTGTTGGGAGGGTTCGGCGCCCTCGATCAGGATATTCGCGCAGATCGATTCGTTCAGGCGAAGGTGTCCCCAAAGGCATGACAATGAACCATGCGGTCAAGCGCCCAGCGCCGGCAGAGATCCTCGGTAGGGTGTGATGGCAACAAGCGAGAATCGAGCATGACGAATCTGTCCGATGTGCGCATTCCATATGGCGCCTATTGGTCGACGCCCTTTTCGCGCTGGCAGATGAGCCTGTCTGACCTACACAGCATGAAGCTTGCTGCGGCAACGGCCGCCAAAGTCGCCAAGGACAAGCAGTGGCCAGTGGACACCCTCGACCACAGCGTGCTTGGAATGACCGTGCCGCAGGAGAAAAGCTTCTGGGGTGCACCCTGGGTGATGACGATGATGGGTGCGCCCTTCATCACCGGACCTACCGTTTCGCAGGCGTGCGCGACGTCCCCACGCGCGCTCTCTGTCGCGGCGAGCGAAGTTGGTGGCGGCGATGCGACTGCATCGTTGGTCGTGACATGCGACCGCACGTCCAATTCACCGGTTGTGTTCCATCCGAACCCGCGCGGCCCGAGCGGCGCCCCGAGCGTGGAGAACTGGATGCTGGACAATTTCAACGACGAGCCGACGGGCCATTTCGCGATGGTGGACACAGCGGAAAACTGCGCCCGTGACTGGCAGATATCCACTCAGGAACAGCATGATCTCACTGCACTGAGGTATGAGCAATATCGCGATGCCTTGAAGAATAATACCGCCTTTCTAACGCGCTTTATGACACTGCCGTTTGCTGTGCCGGACCAGCGGTTCAAGAAAGAGGCGACGACGCTGACTGGCGACGAAGGCATTCACGACACCACACTTGAAGGCCTGAAGAAGCTGAAGCCGCTGCGCGAGGGCGGCACCGTCACATTCGGTGGGCAAACACATCCCGCCGACGGCAACGCCGGAATGATTGTGACCAACAAGGACCGCGCCTCCGAATTTTCGAAGGAGCCTGGCATCGAGGTCAGAATTCTCGGGTTTGGACAGGCCCGGGAGCGGCATGCCTACATGCCCGCAGCTCCGGTCAAGGCGGCGCGGCGCGCGCTCGATGCGGCCGGACTGACCATCGACAAGATCGAGGTTTTCAAGTCGCACAATCCGTTTGTCGTCAACGACATTGTCTTCGCGCGCGAGACCGGTATCGACGCGATGAAAATGAATAATTTCGGATGTTCCTTGGTATTCGGTCATCCGCAAGGTCCAACGGGGCTTCGTTTGATTATTGAGATGATCGAGGAGCTGGTTTTGAGGGGCGGCGGCAACGGCCTGTTCCACGGTTGCGCCGCGGGCGATACCGCCATGGCAAGCGTGGTGTCGGTACGCGACACACGCTAGGCGCTTGGCAAAGATTATCAGGGGCAGTTCAAGGCAGATCATGAATATTCGAGGGCAGGGCGCAATTGTAAGCGGTGGTGCATCAGGGCTTGGCAGGGCGACGGCCGAGGCCTTGCATGCGGCAGGCGTGCGGGTCGCAATCCTCGACATTGATACGAAAGCCGCGCAGGACACTGCGGGCCCGCTGGGGGCATTCGTTGCGACCTGCGATGTGACTAGCGCCGAAGAAACGACGTCCGCTGTTCAGGCAGCGCAGGAAGCGATCGGGCCGATTCGCGTTTGCGTAAACTGTGCCGGTGTGGGTCCTGCAAAACGCATCCTCGGCCGCGACGGTCCCATGGACCTCGACGCATTCACGCGGGTTGTGCAGATCAATTTGATCGGTAGTTTTAACGTGCTTCGTCTCTTGAGCGCGCAGATGGCAAAACTTGAGCCCATGGCTGATGGTGAGCGCGGCCTTATCGTCAACACGGCCTCGATCGCCGCCTATGAAGGACAGGTTGGGCAGGCGGCTTACGCCGCGTCGAAAGGCGGCGTAGCATCCTTAACACTGCCGGCGGCCCGCGAGCTGGCGCGCTACGGTGTGCGGGTCCTCGCAATCGCGCCGGGCATCTTCGAAACGCCGATGCTGCACGCATTGCCAGAGGCCGCGCAGCAATCGCTTGCCGCCGCCATTCCTTTCCCCTCACGTCTCGGCCGACCTGCGGAATTTGCAGCGCTGGTCATGCACATGATCGAGAACACGATGCTGAACGGTGAGGTGGTTCGTCTGGATGGCGCAATCCGCCTAAGCACGAGCTGAGTCAGCTTCGAAAGCATAAAAATTTACGGTAGCGTAAAAACATGTTGACTCGTCGATACGTCGAATGGAGAATTGCCCCAAACAAAAAATGGCAATTGCGCGCCTTCAGGGGCGCGAAGCAGTTGCCGCCAGGGAGGAAGGATGTCCGCATTCGCGCCGATCACGGACGATTTTCTTGATGTCGACCTGGCCATGCCAGCAGTCGATGTCGAGCAGCGAGACAATGGCGAAATCCTTTTGCGTTCGCCGACGCCACTTGCTCAACACGCTCGTCACATCGCCGAATATTTGCAGCATTGGGCGCAAGTCGATCCGTCCCGCACTTTTCTGGCCGAGCGTGACGGTACGGGCAACTGGCAATATCTGAGTTATGGAGAGACGGCGCAGAGAACCGACGCTGTGTCGCAATGGTTGGTCGAGCGTGGCCACAATGCCGACCGGCCGGTCGCGGCGCTCTGCGATAATTGTGTGAATATGGCGCTTCTGAAACTGGGAGCGATGCAAATCGGAATCCCGTTTCTGCCAATTTCGCCCGCCTATTCGCTTATGTCGGAGAACTTCGCAAAACTGAAGCATGTCATAGGCGAACTGAAGCCGAGCCTTATTTATGTCCCGTCGCTCGTCTTGTTCGCCCGAGCGCTGAAGGCGCTCGATTTGGCCGGAATTGAGATTATCGCGGATGCCACGCATCCGGACTTTCCCGACGCGATCCCGATCGCCGATCTGCTCAGCGCCAAGGCAGGATCGGATATTGCGGTACGACGCGATGCCGTGACGCCCGATACGATCGCAAAGATCTTGCTTACATCCGGGTCGACCGGCATGCCAAAGGGCGTGATCAACACACACCGCATGATGTGTGCCAACGGGACTGCGGTCGATCAGGTCTGGAGCTTTCTGGGAAAGAAGCCGCCGGTGCTTGTCGACTGGCTACCGTGGAACCATACCTTCGGCACAAACTTCAACTTCAATCAGATGCTGCGACATGGCGGCACGATGTATATCGATGCCGGAAGGCCGGTTCCGGGAAAGATCGATACGACACTCAAAAATCTGCGAGAAGTACAGCAGACACTGCTCTACAATGTGCCGCGCGGCTTCGACATGCTGTTGCCGGCGCTGGAATCGGACGATGAGTTCGGCAGGTACGTTTTTGAGAAGCTGGACGTGGTCTTCTATGCAGGGGCAGCACTCCCTCCGCATCTCTGGGAACGGCTTGATACGCTCGCGGTAAAGCATCGCGGCAAGCGTCTACCGATACTCTCCTCGCTTGGTTCGACCGAGACGGGGCCAGTCGCCAGTTTCTGCCATTGGCCGGCAGCCGATATCGGCGGCGTCGGCTTGCCCGTGCCGGGCTGCGCGCTGAAGCTTGTGCCCGACGGCGGAAAACTGGAAATGCGGGTGCGGGGTGCAAATGTTACGCCCGGCTATTATCGACGCCCGGATCTTACACAGGTGGCGTTCGACGACGAGGGATATTTCAAGCTCGGCGATGCAGTTGCATTCATTGATCCGGAACGGCCCGAGCGCGGGCTGCGCTTTGATGGAAGAGTCTCAGAGAACTTTAAGCTATCGAGCGGTACTTGGGTGCAAGTTAGCGACTTGCGGCTTTCAGCGATTAGTGCTGCGGCACCCGTGATCCAGGACGCTGTGGTCACCGGCCACGACCGGGAAGAGGTCGGATTGCTGATATTTCCAAACCTCGAGGGTTGCCGAAAGTTCTGCAATGCGCCGGATGCCTCCCTTTCGGACCTCGCCTCGCGACCCGAACTGCACGCCCATCTCACCGCGACACTTGGCGCTTTCAATGCAGCCAATCCCGGGACAAGTCGCCAGATTGCTCGTGTGCTCATCATGATTGCGCCGCCTTCGATCGACGGCAACGAGATTACCGACAAGGGTTACATTAATCAGCGCGCAGTTTTGCAAGGTCGCGCGGCGCTGGTAGCTCGTCTCTATAGCGACGAACCGCAGCCGGATGTGGTCCTCATTTCGCGCGACGCGAGGACGAAGAAGCAAAGCGCCGCCTGACGGCGGACTAACGCGCACAACACGGGAGAACTACCATGAGGGCAACTTCTGCCAGCGCTATTCTATTGTCTGCAATCATGTTGTCCGGAACGCTTATTGCGGGGCCAACAGTGGCTCAGGACGGAAAGCCGATCAAGATCGCCATCATGAATGACATGTCCGGCGTCTATGCCGATTTCCAGGGCATTGGCTCTGTTGTTGCGGCGCGTCTGGCGGTGGAAGACTTCGGGAAACAGATAGGTAATCGGGAAATCGAGATTGTGTTCGGCGATCATCAGAACAAGGCCGATATTGGTGCGACGATGGCGCGCAAGTGGTATGAGGTCGATGGCGTCGAGGCAATCGTAGACGTGCCGAATTCCGGCATTGCCCTTGCAGTGAGCGAGATCACCAAGGAAAACAACAAGGTGTTCCTGATCTCAGGTGGCGTGACAACGGATCTGACCGGCGCGAAGTGTACAGCGAACAATGTGCACTGGACCTTTGACAATTTCGCACTCGCCAACGGTTTGGTTCAGGCTGCGATGAAAGCCGGAAACGATTCCTGGTACTTTCTGACAAGCGACTATGCGTTCGGACATAATCTAGAACAGGCCGCGTCCGGGCTCGTCAAGGCCAATGGCGGAAAGGTCCTTGGCGCGGTGCGCCACCCGATTGGCACTGTGGATTTCTCTTCCTTCCTGCTCCAGGCGCAAGCCTCCAAGGCCAAGATTATTGCCCTTGCTAATGCCGGCGGGGATACGACGAGCGCGATCAAAGGCGCTGCAGAATTCGGCATGACCAAGGGCGGCCAGCGGATGGCAGGTCTTGTCTTCATCATCAATAATGCGCACGCGCTCGGCGATTCGGCGCAAGGATTGCTCGCAGTGAGTCCATTTTATTGGAACAGCAATGAGTCGACGCGGTCTTTCGCGAAGCGCTTTCAAGCGGCACATCCCCAAAAAAACATGCCGAACGAGATGCAGGCGGGGGTGTATGCGTCGATTATTCACTATCTCAAGGCAGTCAAGGATCTGAATGGTGACACGACCGGCGACAAAGTCGTAGCCAGGATGAAGGAACTGGAGACGGATGATCCGCTGTTCGGCAAGGGCCGAATCCGGGTCGATGGCCGCAAGATC
>JAEVZN010000520.1 GCA_023392205.1 Pseudomonadota bacterium | reverse complement strand
GAGCCGCGCATAGGCCGCACCGGGCGGATAAGCCGGCCAATGCGGCGGCCCGAGCCGCTGCACGCGTCCGCCTTCCTGATCGACCAGAACCGGCGCATTCCAGCCCACGATCTGCCGGAATGTCTCTGTGAGCACAGTAACTTGCGCCGGGCTTTCAACATTGCGCCGGAACAGGATCAGCCCCCAGGGCTGCGCCTCGCGCAGAAAGGCTTCCTCGTCGGCCGAGATGGTCTCGCCGGAAATCCCGCAGATGAATGCACGCGCCGCCATCGGCGCGGCTTAGCCCTTCGCCAAGTCCAGGGTCAAGCGAACGGCCGTCAATTCCTCTGGACGACGCATTGTCCGCCGGCAGCCTTGAGACTGCTGCAGAATTCGCTGGCTTCGGCCTGGCTGCCGAACGGCACCTGCGCCCGGTAATAGACCCCCTTCTCGCCGAGATCGGCGCGGCGGATCATCGGCTCGCGATTGCCCAGGACAGCCGGAAACCGCTGCTGCAGTGACCGGAAGGACGCCTGCGCCTCGGCCTCGCTGCGCTGGGACGAGACCTGGACGGCAAAGCCGCCCGCCACCGGATTGGCACTGCCCGTGATCGGCGCCGGGAATGGCGAACCATTGGACGGCGTCCGCGCGGCCTGGCGCTGCGGCTGCGGCTGCGGGACTGGAACTTCGCTCGGCGTCAATGCCAGCGGCGCATTCGCGGAGGGCGGCACCGGCTGCGCGCGCACGGCGGCCGGATCCGGCTCGGCGAAGGGCACAGCGCTGCGGCTCGCGGACGGCCCGGTCTGACGCGCGGCGGCAGAATCGACGGTCCCGTCCGGCCGGATGGCGACGGTGCGTATCCGCCGGGGCTCGTTGGCACCGGTGCCGGTTGAAGCAATATTGGAGGAAATCTGCCGGTCCTGATCGACGCCCGCTGTATGCGGGAAAATCACGCGCGGCGCACCGGCGCGCGCCGGATCGGGCATCTGGATCGGCTGCTCCTCGCGCGAGACCAGCCGTTCGCCGCCGATACGGTCCTGAATGGGCTTGGCGCTGGCGTCGGTCGCCGGCACAATCTTGGTCGGATTGGGATCGGCCTTGATGACCGGCGGCGGACCCGAAGTCCCCGGCCCGCCGAAAGTGGCGCGATAGCCAAAGGCGCCTGCCGTCCCGACCACCGCCAGGGCCATCACCGCCAGCACGGTGACCATACCGCCGCGTTTCCCGGAGATCGGGAAGCGGCCGGATTTCGGCATTTTGCCCGCGCCGAAAGAGGCCGGATGCCCGACCGCAAAACGCCCATCGCCGGCTGCGGCATAGGCCGCGCCGTCCTGCGCCGCATAAGCGCCCTGATGATAGCCGCCCTGCGAATAACCGGGCTGCGCATAGGCCTCCTGCGCATAGGCGTCGCGGTCATAACCCTGATCGTAGGCACCATGCGCATCCTGCGCATATTGCCGGTCCGCGTAGGCTGCATGCGGATCGGCAGCAACTGCGTAACGAGGGTCGGTATAACCGTAGCCGTCCTGATATCCGGCCTCGCCCGCATGCGGCGCGGAATAGCTCCGTCCGGCATCGCCATAGGCGGCGTCGTCGGCATAACGCGGCGGCACATACACCGGATTGCGATCGTCCGGCCGCACGCCATAGGTCGGGGCCGCGACATAACGATCGTCGTAATCCGATGGATCGTGGCTCTGCGAATCGTAGGAGCGGTCGCTGTAGGATGGCGCCGCGGCATAAGGCGCCGCCGGAGAATGGCTTCCGGCTGAACCGTGCCCGTATTTGCCCTGACCATAGCCGCCTTGCCGGTCCTGATCGTAGGGATCGGCGGCATATGGATCGGCCGCATAAGGATCGGGAGTGTAAGGATCGGGAGTGTAAGGATCGGGAACGTCCTGCTGCTGGCGATAGCGATCGGTGCTTTTTCCGGACAGCCCCGGCAAGGCCGGCCAGCCCGGCTGCGCTTCGCTGTCATGGCCGATCCGCGCGGGACTCTGGCGGACAGGCGATCCCGACTCGTTCTGCTGTCCGATCAGCCGCGCCAGTTCCGCAAGCGGGTCTTCCTGCGCGGATGCCACCAGTGCCGCGCGCCGCCGCGCGTAGGGATCATAGCCACGCTGACCGTTGTTGCGACCGTCGTTGCGATTGTCATCCGCCATAAGGCCCGTGACCTTCTCTACTCTACTGGGCCGTCAAGCGGGTGCGCCGAACTTGCACTGCCACAACACCCGCCAGCAACCGCCCGCATTGAACCGCTGCGTGCGCGCCGACGGCTGGCATTTTCAAACGCAACCCCCGCCGCTTGACGCGACTTCACCGCATCTCTTCCGGCGCCTCCACCCCCAGAATACCAAGGCCCGACGCGAACACGGTGACGACTGCCTGAACCAGTGCCAGACGCGCCACGGTTACTTCTTCATCATTCTGTATAATGAAGCGTAAATGAGGCAACCCTTTCCCCTGCGTCCAGTGGGCGTGGAAGTCGCTGGCGAGATCATAGAGGTAAAAGGCGATTCGGTGCGGCTCATGCGCGGCAGCCGCCGTGTCGACCAGCCGCGGATAGAGCGCGACCTTGCGGATCAGGGCGAGTTCCGCAGGATCGCTCAGACGGTCCACCGGCGCGCGCGACAATAGCGCGACACGCTCTGCCGCGCTCGATGGCAGATGTGCGAAGGCTTCGCGGGCCATGCGGAAAATCGAATGCCCGCGCGCATGCGCATATTGCACATAGAAAACAGGATTTTCGCGCGACTGCTCGATGACCTTGGCGAGATCGAAATCCAGCACGGCGTCATTCTTGCGGTACAGCATCATGAAGCGCACCGCATCGCGGCCGACTTCATCCACCACTTCACGCAGGGTGATGAAATCGCCGGATCGCTTTGACATCTTTACCGGTTCGCCGCCGCGCAGCAACTTCACAAGCTGTACGATCTTCACGTCGAGCGCCGCATGGCCCTTGCTCACCGCTTTAACGGCCGCCTGCATGCGCTTGATATAGCCGCCGTGGTCGGCGCCCCAGACATCGATCATATCGGCAAAGCCGCGATCGAATTTGGATTTGTGATAGGCGATGTCGGACGCGAAATAGGTGTAGCTGCCGTCCGACTTTTTCAGCGGACGGTCGACATCGTCGCCGAAATCCGTGGAGCGGAACAGGGTCTGCTCGCGGTCCTCGTAATCCTCGACCGGCGCGCCCTTCGGCGGCGGCAGGCGGCCCTCATAGACCTCGCCCTCGGCGCGCAGGCTCTCGATCGTCGCACCGACACGATCGCCGCCTTCGATCAGCGAACGCTCCGAGAAGAACACGTCGTGATGGACATTGAGGGCTGCGAGGTCTTCGCGGATCATCGCCATCATCATGTCGATGGCCATGTTGCGCACCGGCGCGAGCCAGTCGCTTTCGGGCTTTTCCAGAAGTTCGCGACCGTAACGCTGCGCCAGCGCCTGCCCGACCGGCTTGAGATAATCGCCGGGATAGAGACCGTCCGGGATCGCGCCAATGTCTTCACCGAGCGCTTCGCGGTAGCGCAGAAAGGCAGAACGGGCCAGCACATCGACCTGCGCGCCGGCATCGTTGATGTAATATTCGCGCGTCACGTCGTGGCCGGCGAAAGACAGAAGGCTCGCCAGCGCATCGCCAAACACCGCCCCGCGGCAATGACCGACATGCATCGGACCCGTGGGATTGGCCGAGACGTATTCTACATTGACCTTGCCGCCCCGTTCCGGGCGCTGTCGTCCATATTCGGCACCCGATGCGATGGCCGTGCGCAAGGCCCCGATCCAGGCCGCAGGCTTCAGCGTCATGTTGATGAAGCCCGGCCCCGCAATGGCGACGCTCTCCACCAGCGCATCTTCGCGCAGGCGCGCAGCAAGCGCGTCTGCAAGATCGCGCGGCTTCATGCCGGCGTCTTTCGCCAGCACCATCGCCGCATTGGTCGCCATGTCACCGTGACTGGGATCGCGCGGCGGCTCGATGGTGATGCGCGCAAGGTCGAGTTCTTCCGGCAACGTCCCCGCCGCCATCAAGGCTTCATTGGCCGCGCGCACCCGCGTCAGCATTTCCGCAAACAGATTGTCGTATCGGGGCTCAGTCGCCATGGGGCCGGCTTGTGATCGCGAGGGGTCAGGGGCGCGGCAGCAAGTGCCACCCCAGGGAAGCCGGGCGCGGGCTATCGCAATTCCGGGGTCGAGTCAAAGAAACGGGCATGTTCGACAAGGGCAAAGCGGTCGGTCATTCCGGCTATGAAATCGCCTGCCCGCAGGGCCACCGCGCCTGCATCGCCCGCCGCAAGATCGCCACGCCATTCCTCGGGCATGTCCTGCGGATGCTGCGTGTAGTGGCGGAACAGGTCGGCGACCACCCCGCCCGCCTCATTCATCACCCGCAAGACGCGCTCATGCCGGTACATGTGCGGATAGAGGAAATCCTTGATGCCTTTCTCCGCCTCGGCCATCGCGTCGGAAAAGGCGATGACCGGCGCATCCGCCTGCCGTATCGCGTCGGCATCCGCTGGCGCGAGCGCGGCCAGCCGGCGCTGCGATTCTGCGGCGACATCCTCGATCATCCAGGTGATGAGACGGCGCATCAGTTCATGCGCCACGCGAACCGGTTCAAGTGAAGGATAACGGCGCATCACGTCGCGCACGATTCCGCCCGCAAACGGCACATCGTCGAGATCGCCCAGCGTGAAAAGCTGCGCGCGCAGGCCGTCGTCGATGTCATGCGCGTCATAGGCAATATCGTCGGCGCTGGCCGCGCCCTGCGCCTCGGCACTGGCATAGCTCCACAATTGCAGGTCCTGCAGATGCTGGTAATCGGCGATGGCGCGCGGGATGCCGCCCTGCCCATAGCGGCCGATTGGCGACCCGTCGCGCGCGGTCAGCGGGCCGTTATGCTTGACCAGGCCTTCGAGGGTCTCCCAGGTCAGGTTCAGGCCGTCGAATTCAGCGTAGCGGCGCTCCAGCGCGGTGACGATGCGCAGCGCCTGCGCATTGTGGTCGAAGCCGCCATGCTCCCGCAGGGCCGCGTCGAGGGCCCGCTCGCCAATATGCCCGAAAGGCGGGTGACCGAGATCGTGCGCCAGCGCCAAGGCCTCCGCCAGATCCTCGTCGAGCCCAAGCACCCTGGCCAGCGAGCGGGCGATCTGCTGCACCTCCAGCGTATGGGTGAGCCGGGTCCGGTAATGATCGCCCTCGTGGAACACGAAGACCTGGGTCTTGTGTTTCAGGCGCCGGAAGGCGGTGGAGTGGATGATGCGGTCACAATCGCGGCGGAAATCGTTGCGGCTCGCGCTCGACGGCTCGGCGAGCAGCCGGCCGCGGCTGCGGGCCGGGTCAGACGCATATGTGGCGCGCGGGGCGGAAACGATGGCCATGAAAGCCGGGGCACCGAATTGACGGAACGGACCGGCGCACTTAACTAACGGGCATGACCTCTGGCAACCTGACCTCCGGCGACACGCTTTCTGCCCCTGTGACCGGGACGGATTGCATCAGTCTGTCCGACCGCGCGGCCATCCGCATCGCCAAGATCCTGCGCACGGAACCCGAGGGGGCCATGCTGCGGGTCAGCGTCGAGGGCGGCGGCTGTTCCGGGTTCCAGTACAAGTTCGACGTGGAACATGCGCGCGCCGAGGACGATCTGGTGCTCACCCGCAACGATGCCACCGTGCTGATCGATCCGGTCTCGGCGGATTTTCTGGCGGGCTCCGAGATCGACTTCGTCGACGACCTGATCGGGGCGGCGTTCAAGATCAACAATCCGAACGCCAAGACCTCCTGCGGCTGCGGGACCTCGTTCTCGCTCTGAGGTCCCGCAGGACCCGCGCTCAATTCACCTTCAGACCTGCCTTGGCGACGAAATCGCCATAGGTCTTCAACTCGCTCTTGATCAGCGCCGAGAATTCCTCCGGCTCCATCGGCATGGTCTGCACGCCGATCTTGTCGAGCTTCTCCCGCAAGGCGGGCGCGGCCAGCGCCGCCTTCATTTCGGCATTGAGCCTGTCGGTGACGGCTTTCGGCGTCCCCACCGGTCCGAGGATGCCCACCCACAGCGTGTAATCCGAATCCGGGAAGCCCGCTTCCAGCGTGGTCGGCACGTCCGGGAGCTGTGCCGCGCGTGTCTTCGAACTGACCGCCAGTGCCAGCACCCGGCCAGCCTGGATATGCGGCAGCGCGGTTGCGATCGGGCAGAAATAATAATCCACCCGGCCCGCAATCACCTCGCTCAGCGCCTCGGCGCCGCCCTTGAAGGGAATATGCACCGCCTCATAGCCGGCACTGATCCGGAAACGCTCGGCCGACATATGCACCGCTGACCCGATCCCGACGCTCGCGAAATTCAGCTTGCCCGGATTGGCCTTGCCGTAGGCGACGAAGTCCTGAACCGTCTTGATGCCCTGGGACGGCGCGATGATCAGGACATTGGGCACGCCGCCGATCATCGACATCGCCACGAGATCGGTCTCGGCGTTGAATGGCAGGTTGGAGAACAAGGCCGGCGCCACGGTATGCGCCGACGAATGCACCAGCAGCGTATAGCCGTCCGGATCCGCCTTCACCACTTGCTGCGCTCCGATGGTGCCGCCCGCGCCGCCGCGATTCTCCACGACGATGGTCTGACCGAGCTGCCCCTGCAATTGCTCGAAGACCATGCGCGGGATGATGTCGGTCGCGGAGCCTGCCCCGAACGGCACCACCGCACGGATGGGCTTTGACGGCCAGACATCGGCTTGCGCCGAACCCGCCCAGGCCAGAGGCGCAACTGCACAGGCAATAAGCAGAGAATAACGAAAGGGTCGGCGCATGATCGTTCTCCGAATGTGTCGGGGAACAATCAGCAAGTCTCATGCCGCAAGTCTCATGCCCTCAAGTCTTATGCCTCAAGTCTTATGCCGCTACTCGGCGGCGACCGCGCGCGGACGCTCCGGCTCCGGCAATTCCTGCAATTGCGGTTCGAGATGGCGCTTCAGCCGGCGGTCGAACCGGTCGAGATAGATGTAGATGACCGGCGTGATGTAGAGCGTCAGCAATTGCGACAGGCACAGGCCGCCGACCACGGCGATGCCGAGAGGCTGGCGCAATTCGGCACCGGCTCCCGCGCCGAGCGCAATCGGCAAGGCGCCGAAGACCGCGGCGAAGGTGGTCATCATGATCGGCCGGAAGCGCAGCAACGCCGCCTCCCGGATCGCCGCCTCCGCGGAAAGCCCGACGCGCCGCCTGTCGATGGCGAAGTCGATCATCATGATCGCATTCTTCTTGACGATGCCGACCAGCATCACGATGCCAATGATCGCGATCACCGACAGATCGAGATTGAACGCCATCAGCGTCAGGATGGCGCCGATGCCGGCCGACGGCAGCCCCGATATGATGGTGATCGGGTGAATGAAGCTCTCATACAGGATGCCGAGCACCACATAGGCGGCGAAGATCGCGGCAAGGATCAACAGCCCCTGCCCGCGCTGCGCATCCTGAAAGACCTGCGCCGTGCCCTGGAAGCCGGTTGCGATGGTGGCCGGGATGTTCGATTCCCGCTCCACCCGCTCGATGGCCGCTGTCGCCTGTCCGATCGAGACACCGGGCGCGGTATTGAAAGAGATCGTCACCGAAGGCTGCTGGCCCTGGTGATTGACCTGCAACGGGCCGACAGTCGGCACCAGTTTCGCGACGGAATCCAGCGGGATGGTCTGCCCGGTCGCCGTCTTCAGTCGCAGCTTCGACAGATAGGCCGGGTCCGCCTGAAATTCCGGCAGCGTCTCCAAAATGACCTGGTAATCGTTCGACGGCGTGTAGATCGTCGCCACCTGCCGCGAACCATAGGCGTTGAATAATTCCTGCCGCACCTGGTCGACGCTGATGCCGTACACCGCCGCCTTCTCGCGATCCACATCGACCAGCATCTGCGGGTTGCGGATATAGAGATCGGTGGTGACGTCACGCAGCTCCGGCAATTTGGCGAGCTTGTCGCGCAATTCGGGCGCAGCCTTGTAGAGCGCCTCGGTATCGCCGCTCTGCATCGTGTACTGGAATTCGCTCTTGGAAATGCGCCCGCCGATATTGATGTTCTGGATCGGCTGGAAGAACGTCTGGATGCCGGTCACACCCGCGGTCGCACGGCGCAGCCGCGCAATGACCTGGCCATGCGGGTCGCGTTCGTTCTTCGGCACCAGAACGACGAACATGCGGCCGTAATTGGTGGTGGGGTTCGGCCCGCCGGCGCCGACCGTCGAATTGACATAGGCCACCGCCGGATCCTTGCGCACGATCTCCGCGACTTGCGATTGCCGTGCCGCCATCGCTTCGAACGAGGTGTCGGTCGCGCCTTCCGTGACCCCGATCAGGAAACCGGTGTCTTCGGACGGGAAGAACCCTTTCGGGACGATCATGTAGAGCCAGACCGTGCCCACCAGTGTGGCCAGCGTGATGACCAGCGTGACCGGCTTGTATTTGATCACCCGGTCCAGCGTCCATTCATAGCCGCGCAGCCAGGCATTGAAGCCCTGCTCGAACCAGCGCAGGAAGAACAATTCCTTCTTCTCCGGCTTGTCCGGATCGTGACCCTTGAGCATCCGCGCGCACAGCATCGGCGTCAGGGTCAGCGAGACGAAGCCGGATATGATGATCGCGATCGAGATCGTAACCGCGAATTCGCGGAACACGCGGCCGACAATGCCGCCCATCAGCAATACCGGGATGAACACCGCGATCAGCGATAATGTGATGGAGATGATGGTGAAGCTGATCTCGCGCGCGCCCTTCAGCGCCGCCTCGAAGGGCCGCATCCCGCCTTCGATATGCCGCACGATGTTTTCCAGCATCACGATGGCATCGTCGACCACGAACCCGATGCATAACGTGAGCGCCAGCAGCGTCATGTTGTTGATCGAGAAATCGAGCATGTACATGACGGCAAAGGTGCCGACGATGGATATCGGCACGGCGAGACCCGGTATCAGAGTCGCCGTGAATTTGCGCAGGAACAGGAAGATGACCAGCAGCACCAGCACCAGCGCGATCATCATGTGGCCCTGCACGTCGGCCACCGCCTGACGCACCGACACCGAGCGGTCCATCAGCAATTCGAGCTCGATCGAGGCTGGCACGCTGGCGCGCAAGGCGGGCAGCCGGTCCTTGATCGCATCGACCACCGCCACTGTATTGGCGTCCGGCTGGCGCTGGATCGCCAGCACGATGGCCCGTTCACCGTTGAACCAGGTAGCGATCTTGTTGTTCTCGACGCTGTTGGAGACGCGCGCGATCTCGTTCAGCTTGACCGGCACACCATTGCGCCAGGCCACGACGACGTTGGCATAGTCCTCCGCCTTGTCGAGCTGCGCGGGTGCCTGCAGAGTCACGTTTTGGGTCGGCCCGGCCATGGTGCCGACCGGGCCGGAAGAATTCACCTTGGCAACGGCCTGGCGCACGTCGTCCAGCGACAGGCCGCGGGCGGCCACCGCCTCCGGATCGACCTGGACGCGCACCGCGAATTTCTGTGCGCCATACACGACGACCTGCGCCACGCCCGGCAATTGCGAGATCGCCTGTGCCAGCACCGTGTCGGCATAATCGTGCACGGTCGACAGCGGCAGGGTGCCGGAGCGCGCCGAGATGAACAGCACCGGGAAGTCCGACGGGTTCACCTTGCGGAAGCTCGGCGGCGTCGTCATCTCGACCGGCAGCCGCCGCTGCGCGATGGTGAGCGCGGTCTGCACATCGAGCGCGGCCGCGTCGATGTTGCGGGTCAGATCGAACTGGATGGTGATGCGTGTCGTCCCGAGCGAGGAGGACGAGGACATCGAGGAGATGCCGGAAATTGTCGACAATTGCCGTTCGATCGGGGATGCGATCGAGGCGGCCATGGTTTCCGGATTGGCGCCGGGCAGCGACGCGGTGATCTCGATGGTCGGAAAGTCGACACGCGGCAGCGCCGAGACCGACAGAAGCTTGTAGGCGAAGGCCCCAAAAACAATGAACGACGCTGTGATCAGCGTCGTCATGACCGGCCGGCGGATACAGATTTCGGACAAACCCATCGCCCTAAGCTCCCGCCTTGCCATTCCGCGGCGCCACACGGGCGCCGTCCACCGGCAGCAATTGTCCGTCGAGCACCACCGTCTCGCCACCCTGCAGGCCGTCCGTGATGACCGATTGCTGGTCCTGCGTCCGGTCCACCTTCACGTTGCGTACCCTTGCGACATTGTCCTCTATCACGAAGACATACGGCCCGGTCTGGCTGACCTGCACGGCTTGCGAGGGCACGGTGATCGCGTTTTCCTGACGCAGGATCACCTGCGTGTTCACAAGTGTGCCGGGCCAGAGCAATTCGTCTTCGTTGTCCATCGTCGCCCGCACCAGCACCATGCCGGTCGCGGGATCGACACTGTTCTCGATCATCGAGACCTGACCTTTTGCCGAGCGCGTATCGCCGGGCGCGCGCGCTTCCACCGTCGCCGTCTCGGCAGCGAGCGCCTTGCGCAGATCGGGCAGCGAACGCTGCGCCACGCCAAAGGTGACATAGACCGGCTTGATCTGGTTGAGCGTGGCCAGCGGCGTCGTGTCGGCCGGCCGCACGAAATTGCCGGCCTTGACGTTCGCCGCACTGATCCGGCCGGAGATCGGCGCACGGATTTTCGTGTAATCGAGTTGCACCTTCAGGTTATCCAGCGTCGCGCGATTGGAATCGGCGAGCGCGCGGGAAATATTCACCTGGGTCTGTGCGTTGTTGACGCCGACCTGTGTCGCTGCGTTCTTGGCCAGCAATTCGTTCAGGCGCTGCACGTCGCGCTCGGCCTGCTCCTGCTGCGCGACCGCCCCGTCGATCACCGCCTGCACGCGCCTGATTTCCGCTTCGAGCTGACGGCCATCGAGGGTGAAGAGAAGATCGCCGGCCTTGACCGTTGCACCGTCGCTGAAATGCACTTCGGTGATGACCGATTCCAGCCGCGCCTTGATGGCGACGCTGGCAATCGGCGTGACCGTGCCCAGCGCCTCAAGACGGACGGCGACGTTGCGCTTGTCGGCGGTTGTGACCTGGACCGGGATCACACGCGGACCGGCCTGCTGCACCGGCGGCCTGTCCGGATTCCACATCGGACGCGTGTAATAGGCGCCGGCACCCATGGCACCGAGTGCAATC
>JAEVZN010000508.1 GCA_023392205.1 Pseudomonadota bacterium | reverse complement strand
GATGACCTTGCGCTGGTCGTTGGCGACATCGTCGTATTTCAGGATGTTCTTGCGCAGATCGAAGTTGCGCGCCTCGACCTTGTGCTGCGCCTTTTCCAGCGCCTTGTTGATCCAGGGGTGGACGATGGCCTCGTTTTCCTTCAGCCCGAGCTTGGGCAGCATGCCATCGAGCTTGACCGACCCTAAAATCCGCATCAGATCGTCTTCGAGCGACAGGAAGAATTTGGAACGGCCGGGGTCGCCCTGACGGCCGGAGCGGCCACGCAACTGGTTGTCGATGCGCCGGCTTTCATGGCGCTCGGTGCCGAGCACGAACATGCCGCCCGCCGCCAGCGCCTTTTCCTTCAGCCGCGCGACCTGGTCGCGGATCTCCTGCGCCTTGCGCTCGCGCTCCTCGCCCTCGAGACCCTGCAATTCCTGACGGCTGCGCATTTCGGCGTTGCCGCCGCGCTGGATGTCAGTGCCGCGGCCGGCCATGTTGGTGGCGATGGTGATGGCGCCGGGAACGCCGGCCTGGGAGACGATATAGGCCTCCTGCTCGTGATAGCGCGCATTCAGGATCGCGAAGACCTTGGACTGCTTGGCGCCCTCGTCCCCGGTATAAAGCTTGGCGAACGCATTCGGATCGGTGAAGTCGTGCTGCTCCCAGCCCTCCTGGCGCAGCATCTCCGCCAGCATTTCCGATTTCTCGATAGAGGTGGTGCCGACCAGAACCGGCTGGCCGCGCTGCTTGCATTCGTCGAGCAGGCCGATGATCGAGCGGTATTTCTCGACATTTGTACGGTAGACCTCGTCGTCCTGGTCGTCGCGGATCATCGGACGGTTGGTCGGCACTTCGACCACCGAGAGCTTGTAGATGTCCTGAAACTCGTCCGCCTCGGTGAGCGCGGTGCCGGTCATGCCGGCCAGCTTCTCGTACATGCGGAAATAATTCTGGAAGGTGATCGAGGCCAGCGTCTGGTTTTCCGGCTGGATCGGCTGGTGCTCCTTGGCTTCCAGCGCCTGATGCAGCCCTTCCGAATAGCGGCGGCCGGGCATCATGCGGCCGGTGAATTCGTCGATGATGACGACCTCGCCGTTGCGCACGATGTAATCCTTGTCGCGCTGGAACAGCTTGTGTGCGCGCAGGCCCTGGTTGACGTGATGCACCGTGGAGACGTTCTCCACGTCGTAGAGCGAATCGCCCTTGAGCAGGCCTGCCTCGCGCAATGCCTGCTCCATCTTCTCCATGCCCGCTTCGGTCAGATTGACCGTGCGCTGCTTCTCGTCGATTTCGTAATCTTCCTTGCCGAGACGCGGGATATAGGCGTCGATGGTGTTGTAGAAATCCGAACGGTCGTCGAGCGGCCCGGAGATGATCAGCGGCGTGCGCGCCTCGTCGATCAGGATGGAGTCGACTTCGTCGACGATCGCGAAGGCGTGGCCACGCTGCGCCATGTCCTCCAGCCGGTACTTCATATTGTCGCGCAGGTAATCGAAGCCGAGTGCGTTATTGGTCGCGTAGGTGATGTCGCAGGCATAGGCGGCCTTGCGTTCCTCGTCGTCGAGGCCGTGTACGATCACGCCCGTGGTGAGACCGAGAAAGCCGTAGATCTCGCTCATCCATTCGGCGTCGCGGTTGGCGAGGTAGTCGTTGCCGGTGACCACATGCACGCCGCGTCCGGCCAGCGCATTCAGATAGACCGCCAGCGTGGCGACCAGCGTCTTGCCTTCGCCGGTCTTCATTTCCGCGATCCCGCCTTCATGCAGGATCATGCCGCCCATCAGCTGAACGTCGAAATGCCGCTGCCCGAGCGTCCGTTTGCCGGCCTCGCGCACCGTGGCGAAGGCGGGCACCAGGATATCGTCGAGGGTCTTGCCCTCCGCCAGCTCCTTGCGGAAAGCGACGGTGCGGGCGCGCAATTCGTCGTCGCTCAGTTTCGCCAGTTCCGGCTCCAGCGCATTGATGGCGTCGACGCGCGGCTTGTAACCCTTGATACGCCGGTCATTGGCCGTGCCGAACAACTTGCGGGCGACTGCGCCAAGCATGCGAAATCCTTTATCGTCAGAGACTTGGAACCGCGGTTTCGTCGAATGAGATGAAACAACACGAATTTTTGAGACCGCAGTGAAGCGGCGGCCCCATGCCGCTACCCCGCCCCGGAACTGTCACCGGCTACGGCCCGAATATCGCCAATCCAAGGTCAATTCGGAGTTTCGGCCGGAAGTTGCCTGAGAAATAGGAGGGGGTCATATCCTTGTCAATCTGAGGGCCGCCGGCCCTCCTATTGCCGAAAATTAAGGGCTTCTGGCATTGCCAACACGCATAGCTTGCGCAAGTGTCCGCCGCACCTCACGACCGGCATTGAAACGTCCAAGGATAAGACATGAGCCCGCTCGAATTGCCGCACCGCCCCTCCCCTTTCGCGTCCCTGATCGCGACCTGCCGGCCGGCCCTGATGCTTTTGTGCGCAGGCCTGATCCTCGCCGGATTTGTCAGCGCCCCGGCAATGGCGCAGGCCGACCCCGTGGTCGCCACGGTGAACGGCACCGAGATCCGTGAGAGCGACCTGAAGGCCGCCGAGGAGGACGTCGGCAGCCAGCTCCCGCCGATGGCTCCCGACGCCCGCCGCGAATATCTCATCACCTATGTCGGCGACATGATCCTGGTCTCCAAGGCCGCCGAGGCCCGCAAGCTGGGCGAGACCGAGGAATTCAAGCAGAAGATGGCGCTCGCCCGCACAAAGCTGCTGATGGAAGCGCTGCTGCAGGCCGAGGCCAAGGCCGCCGTCAATGACGAGGCGATGCAGAAGGTCTATGGCGAAGCCATCAAGGATATGGGCAAGGAGCAGGAAGTCAGTGCCCGGCATATCCTCGTGGAGACCGAGGACGAGGCCAAGGCGATCGCCGCCGATCTGAAGAAGGGCGGCAATTTCGAAGCCATTGCCAAGGAGAAGTCCAAGGACCCCGGCTCCAAGGACCAGGGCGGCGATCTCGGCTTCTTCGGCAAGGACCAGATGGTGCCGGAATTCGCCGAAGTCGCCTTCAAGCTCGACAAGGGCGAGACCTCCGATCCGGTCAAGTCGCAATTCGGCTGGCATGTCATCCGCGTGGACGACAAGCGCGCGAAGGAGCCGCCGACCTTCGAGCAGGTGAAGGACCAGATCGAGAATTTCGTCCAGCGCCGTGCGCAGGCCGAACTGATCCAGAAATTGCGGGCCGACGCCAAGATCGAGAAGGTCGGCGAGACGCCGGCCACCCCCGCCAAGCCTGACGCTGCAAAACCTGATGCTGCCAAGCCGGACGCCGCGCCCGCAGCCAAGCCGGACGCACCCGCCAAGAAATAACTTCGGCGCAATAGTTTCCGGATATGGGCGATGCTCGGGCTTGACCCGCGCATCCATCTTGCCGGATTGATTGCCGGGGCACGCGCTGTGCGCGTCCCGGCAATGACGGATCTCACATGTCCACCGCTATCTCCCCGCTCGCGCCGGCAAACGTCCCCGATCTCCCGGCCATCGACGGCATCCGCCTGTCCACCGCCGCCGCCGGCATCCGCTACAAGAACCGCACCGATGTGCTGCTGGTCGCTTTCGACGAAGGCACATCCGTCGCCGGCGTGCTCACCCGTTCGAAATGCCCGTCCGCGCCGGTCGAATGGTGCCGCGACCGCCTGAAAGGCGGCAAGGCCCGCGCGCTCGTGGTGAATTCCGGTAATGCCAATGCCTTCACCGGCAAATCCGGACGCGCCGCGACCGCCCTCACCGCCAGGATCGCAGCCCGCATGCTGCGCTGCCCAGCCGACCAGATCTTCCTCGCATCGACGGGCGTGATCGGCGAGCCGCTCGACGCGACCAAGTTCGACGCGGTCATGGCGACGCTGGTCGATGAGGCCGCACCTGGCGGCTTCCACGATGCGGCGACCGCGATCATGACCACCGACACCTTTCCGAAGGTCGCGACCGCTACCGCTCGCATCGGCAAGACTAAAGTGACGATCAACGGCATTGCCAAAGGCGCCGGCATGATCGCGCCCGACATGGCGACGATGCTTTCCTTCGTATTCACGGATGCGCCCATTGCCCCTGCCGCGCTGCAGAAACTGCTCTCCGAAGATGTGGTCGACACCTTCAATGCGGTGACCATCGACGGCGACACCTCGACATCGGATACGCTGCTGGCCTTTGCGACCGGCGCGGCCGCGCAACGCGGTGCGCCGAAAATCTCCCGCGCCTCGGACCCGCGCCTGACGGATTTCCGCAAGGCCTGGCGCAAGGTGCTGGCCAACCTTTCAGAGCAGGTGGCCCGCGATGGTGAAGGCGCCCGCAAGCTGGTCGAGATTATCGTCGAGGGTGCGGTCTCGAAAATCTCGGCCCGGCGGATCGCCATGTCGATTGCCAATTCGCCGCTGGTCAAAACAGCCATTGCCGGCGAGGACGCCAATTGGGGCCGCGTCGTGATGGCGGTCGGCAAGGCCGGCGAACCGGCCGACCGCGACAAGCTGTCGATCTGGTTCAATGGCATCCGCGTCGCCCACAAGGGCGCCCGCGATCCGTCCTATGACGAAGCCAAGGTCTCCACCGCCATGCAGGACCCGACCATTTCGTTGAAGGTCCGGCTTGGGCTCGGAGACGGCCGCGACCGGGTGCTGCCCTGCGATCTGACCAAGGAATATGTGGCCATCAACGGCGATTACCGGTCGTGAGGAACCGTTTCAATTTGGCCTCAAAACTTAGCCCTTCCTTAATGGCGCAAAGCCTAGGGTGACGTCCGGTCGTGAGCGCACCGATATTGATCGTCGCCGCCTGCGCCCTCATCGATAGCGATGGACGGGTGCTGATTGCAGAGCGCCCGCCCGGAAAGGCGATGGCGGGCCTGTGGGAGTTTCCCGGCGGCAAGGTCGAGACGGGCGAGACGCCGGAACAGACGCTGATACGGGAATTGTCGGAGGAACTCGGGATTGCCGTCAGGGAAGCCTGTCTTGCGCCCCTGACCTTTGCGAGCCACGCCTATCCGGATTTTCATCTCCTGATGCCGCTTTATGTATGCAGGCGCTGGGAGGGGCAGGTCACGGCCAGGCACCATACGCGGCTCGCCTGGGTCATGCCGAACAGGCTTCGGGATTATGCGATGCCGCCGGCCGACGCGCCGCTGATCGCACACCTGACGTCGCTCCTGTGACTCCTTGAGACGGAGACAGGACACATGATGCAGGCCTTGCATCGCCATATTCAGCGTTTTGCCGAAGACAGGCAGGGCGCCACCTCGATCGAATACGCCCTGATCGCGGCAGGCATTGCCGTGACCATCATCACCGCGGTCGGCACGCTGGGCGAGACGGTGAAAACCGCGCTCTGGGACAAGATCGCCGCAGAATTGTAAGGCGGCACGCGTCTTACTGCCCGGTCTGCTGACGACTATTCCCGCCTCCCAAATTCCCGAGTGCCAAATTCCCGTGTCCCAAGCGCATCGGCCAGCCGTGATTGCGCCGAACCCGGTTTGAGCGGCTGCTGCTGGCTTTCATGCGGCGTCCATCCTGACAGCCAGACCAGATCGACAGTCGCGCGCACCCGTCCGTCCGGATCGGCGAAGCGTTCGGCGTAAATCTCCGCCATCCGCAGCAAAGTCGTCCGCTTCAGCGACACGCGCCGGCGTTCGGTCATCACGTTGGTCGCGCCCATCCCGCGCAGGTCGCGCAGGAGATGCAGCGGCGTGGCATAGCGGATGGTCAACCGATCCACATCCGTGACCGGCAATGCAAATCCGGCGCGCTGCAACAGGCCGCCGAGATCGCGCAGATCCGCAAACGGAGCGATACGCGGCGAGACGCCGCCATCGATCTCGGCTTCGGCTTCGGCAAAGGACTGGCGCAATTCGGTGAGCGTCTCGCCGCCCGCCAGCACGGCCAGGAACAGTGCGTCCGGCTTCAGGGCTTTGCGCACCTGCGCCAGCGTACCCGGCAGATCGTTGACCCATTGCAGCGCCAGCGCCGACACCACGAGATCGAGCGCGCCCTCCGCAAACGGCAGGGCTTCTTCGTCGGCGACGACAATTGGCAAATCGGGTGGCAGGTCGGGCGCTGACGGCATCACCGGCACGGCACCGATCACTCGGCTTGCGAGGTGCTGCGCCCGCAGCGCGTCGCGCAGATGCGCCGACGGCGTGCCGAGATCGACGGCCAGGGTGAAGCTGCGCTGCACGAGCGACAGGCGCTCGGTCAGTTCGGCCGCCACGCGCTCGATCAGGAAAGTGACGGGACCTTGCACCTGCGCGCGCTGCAACCTGCGCCGCAGCAGAAGCCGGTCGAATATCACGGGATTGCTAGCCACTTTCACAATCACCTTTCCGGCGCTAGCCTGATGCCATGCTGGGCACGGCTATAGCGGAACGCGGAGCGCAGCGCCTGTCGCGAATGCTGCAGGCCATGCGCACGCCATTACGGCTCGCCTTCAATATCGCATTGCCACAGCTTTGCCCCTCCTGCCGCGACCCGGTTGGCGACGGGGCCGGCAATGGGGCGGGTTTGTGCGGTCCATGCTGGGCAAAGCTCGCGCCGATCGAGCGGCCCTTCTGCGAGCGGCTGGGCATTCCCTTTACCTATGACCCCGGTCCGGGGCTCCTCTCCATGCAGGCCATTGCCAGCCCGCCCTCCTATGCGCGGGCGCGGGCCGCCGTCCGCTACGATGACGTTGCCCGCACCATGGTGCATGCCTTCAAATATGGTGACCGCACCGATCTGGCGCCGGTCATGGCGCGATGGATGGCCCGCGCCGGGGCCGAATTGCTGGCCGAGACGGACATGATTGTTCCGGTTCCCTTGCATTGGCGGCGTCTCTGGGCACGCCGCTTCAATCAGGCGGCGGCGCTCTCGCACCTGATCGCGGCGCCGGCAGGGCTTCCGGTCAATATCACGGCCCTGAAGCGTGCCAGGGCCACGCCGCAGCAGATCGGGCTGTCGAAAGCCGAGCGCGCGGTCAACGTGCAGGGCGCGTTCCGGGTCGATGCCGCCGGACGGGCGGAACTGGCAAAACGGCGGGTCCTGCTGGTGGATGACGTGCTGACCTCCGGGGCCACCGCCGAGACCTGCGCCCGCACGCTGCTGCGCGCCGGCGCCCTGCGGGTTGATGTGCTGGTTTTCGCGCGGGTTGTGGACAATCTGCGCACGCCCATATAGTCCGGGGTCAGCGGAATCCATCATGCCCCCGGTCGAAATCTATACCACCGCCTATTGCCCCTATTGCGGCTGGGCCAAGGATCTCCTGGTTCAGAAGGGGATCGCCTTCAAGGAAATCGACGTCGGGGGCAATCCGGCCCTGCGCGCGGAGATGATATCGCGTGCGGGCGGACGCACCTCGGTTCCGCAGATCTTCATCGGCGCGACGCATGTCGGTGGCTGTGACGATCTCTACGCCCTGAACGATGCGGGCAAGCTCGATCCGCTGCTTGCACAACCCGGACCCGCTGCATGACCGAAGGCAATGCCAGGTTCCGCGCCGGCCTGATCCAGATGCGATCCGGCCGGACGCCGAAAGCCAATTGCGACGACGCCATCGCGCTGATCCGCGAGGCAAAGGCCGCCGGCGCCGATTACGTGCAAACGCCCGAGATGACCAACATCATGGAGCTGTCGCGCGAGGCGCTGTTCGCGGCGATTGTCGAGGAAGAGAAAGACCAGAGCCTTGCCGCCTTCCGCGAGCTTGCAAAATCACTGTCGATCCATCTGCATATCGGATCGCTGGCGATCAAGGCGTCGCCGGAACGCGCCGTCAACCGCTCCTTCCTGATCGATCCCGACGGGGAGATCGCCGCGCGCTACGACAAGATCCATATGTTCGACGTGGACCTCGCCAATGGCGAGAGCTATCGCGAATCGCGCAATTACGCGCCAGGCGAAAGCGCCGTCGTCGCCGACCTGCCCTGGGCGCGTTTCGGCCTGACCATCTGCTACGATCTGCGCTTCCCGGCTCTGTATCGCGCTTTGGCTGAATCCGGCGCATCGGTGCTGACCATTCCGGCCGCGTTCACGCAGCAGACCGGCGAGGCGCATTGGCATGTGCTGATCCGCGCCCGCGCCATCGAGAACGGCTCCTTCGTGCTGGCGGCTGCCCAGGGCGGCATGCACGAGAACGGACGCGCGACCTACGGGCATTCGCTGATCGTCGATCCGTGGGGCCGCATCCTCGCCGAGGGCGGCACCGGGCCCGGTGTGATCATGGCGGAGATCGATCCGCAGGAGATCGCCACCGCCCGCGCGCGCGTCCCGTCGTTGCAGCATGGACGGCGCTTCGAGATCGTCGCCCCGATGGCCGAGCCCGCGCATCTGCATGTGGTGGCTGAAAAATCATGATCCGTTACGCTCTGGTCTGCGACCGCAAGCACGAATTCGAAATCTGGTTTTCGAGTTCGGCCGATTACGACAAACAACGCAAGCGCGGTCTGGTCACCTGTCCGGTCTGCGAATCCAGGAAGGTCGCCAAGGCGATCATGGCCCCGTCCATCGCGCGATCAGGTCGCAAGCGCGCCGACGCGCCGGCCGAGACGGCAACGCCCGCGCCGGATAGCGCATCCGTGCCCGGCACCGAGAATGTGGCGATGGTCTCGCCGCAGGAGGTCGCGTTCCGCGCCAAGCTGAAGGAGTTGCGCGACCATCTCGTGCAGAATGCCGAGAATGTCGGCAAGAAATTTCCCGAGACGGCGCGCAAGATGCATTACGGCGAGATCGAGCATCGCTCGATCTATGGCGAAGCCTCGCCGCAGGAAGCAAAGGACCTGCACGACGAGGGCATCGAATTCCATCCGCTCCCGGTGCTGCCCGACGACCGCAACTGACGCCGCGCTGCGCGCGATCAATGCGCCCAGATCAGGAGCACCACGCCGATCACGATCAGCACGATCCCCATCGCTTCGCGCGCGGAAGTGCGGTGGCCGAACACAAAGCTTGAAATCGCCTGCGCGAACAGCACCTCGACCAAAGCCAGCGTGCGCACGCTCGCGGCGGTGGCCAGCGCAAAAGCCAGAAACCAGAATTGCGACGCGGTCGCGCCCATGAAGCCCGCAAACAGCGACGGCCGCCAGGCCTTGACGATGGCGCGCATCACGCCCGGATCGCGCAGCATCAGCCACGCCGACAGAATCACCGCCTGCAGCAGCAGGCCGATTGTTAGCGTGAAGGTCGCCGCCATTACAAAATCCGGCAGGTCGAGACTGAGAATGGCGCCGCGATAGCCGACCGCCGACAGCGCGAACATCGCGCCTGCGCTCAATCCCAGCAGCATCGGCCGCAGGCTTGTATCCGCAGCACCGCCCGGCTTCAGCGACATCACGATCACACCGGCCGTTGCAATCAGGATCGCCGCGACCATGCCGATACTTAACGCATCGCCCAGAAACACCAGTCCGAACAGCGCAACCTGCACCGGCTCGGTCTTGATATAGGCGATGGTGACGACGAAGGACCGTTCGCCCATCGCCATCAGCATCAGCGCGGTGGCGGCGATCTGCGCGCCCATGCCGTCGACGATCCACGCCCAGAACACCAGCGGCGGCACCGGCAGCGACGCACCCGTCACCGCCATCAGACCGAACAGGAAGATGACCGCGAACGGAAAGCCGAACAGGAAACGCACATGCGTCGCGCCGGCCGTGCCGAGCGTCGCCGTCAGTTCGCGCTGCATGGCGTTACGGATGGTCTGGCCGGCCGCTGCGAGCAGGGTGAAGACGATCCACAGCCAGCCGGTTTCGGGCATATGAACCTGGCTTCAATACGTGATTGATTGAAATCGCCACAGACACCGCTCGTCCCCGCGAAAGCGGGGACCCAGTTCTTCTGGATTCCCGCTTGCGCGGGAATGAGCGGAGAAATGGACGGCGGCGGCGCGTGCTGTCACGCCGTCTCGAGCTGATGCGGCAACTCGTGCGCCTTGCCGTTCTCGTCCCATTCGGTGACGGTGCCGTCCTCGTTGTTCACCAGCGTCATCAGATCGAAATAGCGGATGGTCGGATAACCGCCGGTGCGCTTTTTCACGCTTTCGCGCCAGGCATCGTCATGCGCGCGTTCGGCCGCTTCCACGGACGGCCAGATATAGATTCCGGCGCCGGTGCCCTCGGCCTCGCCGATGCCCCAGAGGAAATGCTTGCGGACCAGATCCTTGTTGGCCGCCCATTTGCCGGTGACGCCGCGAATGGCGTCCAGTTCCTTGGCGCGTTCATGGCCTGCGGGAAAATTGAAGGTGACGAGTTCGACGATCATGGCCGGCTCCCTTTTTCGATCGGTATCAGGATTGTTCCGATATCGATGCCATTATCGCATGCCGGACGACAAGGCAGATCAGTTTCTGCCTCTCATGCGCCGCGCGCAGCGGTCAGCATGTAATTGACATCCATGTCGTCGGAAAGCGCCCAGCTATCGGCCATCATGCGATAGACCACGCCGCGCTCGTCGACGACAGACAATCCGGCCTTGCGCATGCCCGCCTCCAGCTCGGCCGGGGTGACGAACTTGTCCCATTTATGCGTTCCGCGCGGCAGCCAGCGCAGCACATATTCCGCACCGACGATGGCAAGCGCGAAACTCTTCATCGTGCGGTTGATGGTGGCGGCGATCATCAGGCCGTTCGGGCGCACCATCTCCGCGCAACGGGCGACAAACAGACCCACATCGGCGACATGCTCGACCACTTCCAGCGCCAGCACCACGTCGAAGCGTTCGCCGCGATCCGCCAGCGCCTCGGCCGTGACGGCGCGATAATCGATCTTCAGGTCGGCCTGGGCGGCATGTTTCTTCGCCACCGCGATATTGGCCTCGGAGGGATCGGCGCCGACCACCTGCGCGCCGAGCCGCGCCAGCGGTTCGGACAGGATGCCGCCGCCGCAGCCGATATCCAGGATGCGCAAGCCATTGAGGCAGCTCAGCCGCTTGGGATCGCGGCCGTAATGGGTGGATACCTGGTCGCGAATATAAGCGAGCCGCACCGGATTGAACTTGTGCAACATGGCCATCGGCCCGCGCTCGTCCCACCAGCGCTCGGCGAGCCTCGAGAATTGCTCGACCTCGGACCGATCTATCGTCGACGTTGCCGGCATGTGCTCGCATTCCCAGTTTCGAGGGCGGCCGGGCCTCGCGAAACGAGGTCGCCGGTCACCCTGGGAGTCTGTTTACGGGATTTACCACCCGGAAGCAGCCGAAACTTCTTCACTTTTCACTGAAAGCGCCGCCTTGCGGGCCTGTCATCGCGCCGTTATGAATACGCGCCTTCGCACCGGCACCTCCGCCCCGCTGCCGCGTGCCTTCCGCTCCCCGGGGCGCCGATCCTTTCATGTCACGTCTCGTGCTGAAATTCGGCGGGACTTCCGTCGCCGATATCGACCGTATCCGCAATGTCGCGCGCCATGTGCAGCGCGAATACAAGGCCGGCCATGACGTCGCCGTCGTGGTTTCGGCCATGGCGGGCAAGACCAACGAGCTGGTGGGCTGGTGCCGCGAGGCCTCGCCCATGCACGATGCGCGCGAATATGACGCGGTGGTCTCCTCCGGCGAGCAGGTCACGGCCGGGCTTCTCGCCATTGTGCTGCAGAACATGGGCATCACCGCGCGCTCCTGGCAGGGCTGGCAATTGCCGATGACCACCAGCAACGCGCATGGCT
>JAEVZN010000465.1 GCA_023392205.1 Pseudomonadota bacterium | reverse complement strand
ATGGCCTTTCGTCCCTGCCTTTGCAAAGCGGCGGGGGCGGGTGAAATACCAGCAATGGCCAGCTGCAATGTTTTTGCGAGCCGGCGGAGACCTGTCTCCAGGCCGGTTTCGCCTTCTGCGAGCCAGTGCCTCAGCTCGACCTGATATATGCAGAACAGCATCCACCCAACCGCCTGCGCCGGTTCCGATGTCCGGATCGATTTGCTTTCCATCGCAAATTCGACGGCACGAACCATCATGGCGATAACGTGTTCGCGTGTCGTCCTGAAACGGTCGGCCTGCTGGCCGGAATCGTAGAACAACATCTCGCGCAGCATCAGCTTCGAAAGATCGGGCTGCCGCTCGAAATACTCATAATGGCTGCGGGATATGGCGAGCAGGTTGTCGATCAGTGAGCACGACGTAGAGAGCTCCGCATCGGCCTGCCGCGTGACCTTTTCGAGGTCTTCGTTGGCGATCAGAAAGAGCAGGTCGCGCTTGTTGTCGGCATAGGTGAACACCGTTCCCATCCCGACGCCGGCACGGATCGCGATCTCGCGCGTCGTCGTTTCATCGTAGCCGCGGGATATGAAAAGATCGCGCGCGGCCGCCTTGATACGCAGCAGCTTGTCCTGCTTGTTGCGTTCTCTTTTGCCGATAAGAAGGTCTGAGCTTTCGGCCACGGGATCCGCAGGGTGGAAGGAGGGGCTAGATTGCTGTGTTGCGGCAATCGCCGGTGAATTTCAAGCAGCCCTTGACCTCATAATGGCCGGGCAGGAAAATGAACATGCTCAATAATGTGCATTGTTAGAACCCGGCAATTGTGAAACGGGTCCGGTCTTCGGCGCAACAGGCCCTTTTTCCGGTTGTGCGCACTCGGTCGCGGCCGGCCCAATATCCGGAATGCGGCATTCCGCGCGCAGTCCGGGCCTTGCGCGAATATGCGGGACCGGTCGGCAGGGCGAGGAGTCTACCCCATCGACGAATAGCCGCCGTCGATGACGATCGATGCGCCATTGACAAAGTTTGACGCATCACTGGCCAGAAACACTGCTGCGCCCGCGAAGTCCGCTGGTTGACCCCAGCGTCCTGCTGGCGTGCGCCCCAGGACACGTTCGTTCAGGCCGGCCACCTGCTCGCGGGCCGTGCGTGTGAACGGGGTGTCGATCCAGCCGGGCAGGAGGGCGTTCGACTGGATGTTGTCCTTGGCCCATGCGGTCGCAAGGCCCTTGGTCATCTGGACCAGCCCGCCCTTGCTGGCGCCATAGGCCACAGCGAATGGCATGCCGAAGATCGACATCATCGAGCCGATATTGATGAGCTTGCCGCCGCCCGCACGGCACATATGCGGATAGGCGGCGTGCGAGCAATAGAACGCCGATGAGAGGTTGACGTCGATTACCTGACGCCAGTCCGCCGGCGAATATTCGTGCGGTGGCTTGCGGATCGCAACGCCCGCATTGTTGACGAGAATATCGACACGGCCCGCAAGTTCGGCGGTCTGATCGACAAGCCGCTTGCAATCGTCCTCCTTGCCGACGTCGGCCTCGATCGCGAAGGCGCGGGTGCCACGCGCCTCGAACGCCTTGACCGCGCCAGCATTGGCTTCGGCCCGGCGGCCGACGATGGCCAGGGTTGCACCCGCTTCGGCGAGACCTTCGGCAATGCCCAATCCGATCCCGGAATTCCCGCCGGTGACGATTGCAACCCGGCCGCTCAGATCGAACATCTTCATGCTTCACACCGTTCTCAGTGCCCGGCGACGCCGACATGGCTGTCGAGAATCTCGGGGCTGCGTGACAATTCGTCCGGCGTTCCATGAAACACGAAGCGGCCGGATGAGATGACGTAAATGGTGTCGGCAACCGACAAGGCGAGGGCGAGGTTTTGCTCGACGAGAAGGATCGCATGACCGTGCGCGCGCAGGTTACGCATGATCTCTTCAATCTTCTGCACGAGCTTCGGCGACAGGCCTTCCGAAGGCTCGTCCATCAGGATCAGGGAGGGATTGGCCATCAGCGCGCGGCCGATGGCCAGCATCTGCTGCTCGCCGCCGCTCAGCGCATGGCCGGTATTGTCGATGCGTTCGGCAAGCTGCGGGAACTCATCGAGCACATTCTTCAGATCCCATTGCTTTCGCGTCGGGTCCGTCTTCCGCGTCCCCGCCAATGCGCTTGTGGGTAATGTCAGGTTTTCCCGCACGGTCAGCGACTTGAAGATGCGTCGGCCCTGCGGCACGATCGCGATGCCAGACTGTGATATTTCGTAGGGCTGCTTGCCCATCAACGACTGGCCGTCGAAAATAATCTCACCGCGCCGTGGCGGCGTCAGGCCGGCAACCGACCGGATGAGCGTCGTCTTGCCCATGCCGTTGCGGCCGATGATGACCACTATCTTGCCTTGCGACAATTCTAGGCTGAGGCCGTGCAGAACGTAGCTGTCGCCGTAATAGGTATGGATATCGCGTATCGCGAGGAGAGGATCAGACCCGGCCAAAATACACCTCCCGGACCTGCTCGTCTTTCCGCACCTCGTCTGGCGTTCCATCGAGGATCACGCGGCCGCGGTGCATCACTGTCACACGGTCTGCGAGCGCCAGTGCGATGTCGATATCGTGCTCGATCATGAGCAATGTGATGCTGCGCGGCAGCTCGGAAATGATGCGGGAGAAGCTCTGCCGTTCGCTCGGTGACAGACCGGCGCAGGGCTCGTCTAGCAGAAGCACGGTCGGCTGGGAAATCAGGGCGAGCGCGAGTTCGAGCTGACGGCGCTCGCCGTAGGACAAAAACTTCACCAGTTCGTCGGCGCGCGGCGCAAGGCCGATGTGTTCGGCGCTTTTTTCAACGCGCTCGCTTAAATCATTGTATGAGGCCGCCGCGCGATAGGTCGTCCACTTCCTCTTGTCGTTTCCGAGTGCGGCCAGCAGCAGATTTTCGCGCACCGACAAATCGGTACAAATGTTGGAAATCTGGAACGTGCGGCCCATGCCGAGCGCGGTCCGGCGATTTTCTGCAAGGCCGGAGATATCCTGTCCCGACAGCAGGATGCGGCCTGATGTCGGCTGGTGCGTCCCGGCGATGCAATGAAACAATGTGGTCTTGCCGGCGCCGTTCGGACCGATCAGGACGCGCCTCTCGCCGTCCACGATTGAGAGCGAAACGTCCACCACAGCATGCAAACCGCCAAAGGATTTGCAGATGCTTTCGGTCTGGATGGACAGCGTGCTCATGCGCCTTCTCCCCGGTCGCCCGAGCGCCAGCGCGTGATGAGGCCCATCAGGCCCTTCGGGGCCCACAGTACCGTCGCAATGAATACGACGCCGAGGATGCCGTGGTAGAAATGGAAGTATCCGCCGACCCAGTTTCTCAGCATCAATATGATACCGGATCCGATCAGCGGCCCGAGCAGCGTCCCCGATCCACCGATGATGGCCATCAGCACAGCCTCGACCGAAACCGGGAAAGACGCAGCGGCCGGATTGATGAAGCGGTTATAATAGACGTAAAGCACGCCGGCGATGCTGGCGAGCAGCCCGGACAGCACGAACGCCGCATAGAGGTGACGGCTCACATCGAAGCCGAGACTGCGCATGCGCGCTTCGCTGGATTTAATGCCGCGCATCGCCAGACCGAATGGCGAGGCCACGAGGATGCTGTAGGCCCAGAGGCAAAGCGTCACGACAACGAGGACCAGGTAATAATACTGATAGGCGTTGGTCACTGCGAAGCCGCCGACCGCGGGGAAGGGCACATTGGTCACGCCGTTGTCGCCGCCGGTGAATGATGCCCAGCGATAGGCGACACCCCAGACGATGTATCCGAAGGCGAGCGTAATCAGAATAAAATAGACGCCACGCGTGCGAACGGAGAAGGCGAAGATCGTCGACAGCAATGTCCCGGCCAGGATTCCGGCCGGAGCGGCCATGATGGTCGGTACGCCATGCCGGACCTGAAGAATGGCCGTTGTATAGGCGGCGACCGCAAAGAACGAGGCATGACAGAGGGAAAACAGGCCGGCATTTCCCAGCAGAAGGTCTGCTGATAGCGCCAACAGGCCGAAGATCATGATCTGGGTCATCAGACCGACCCAGAACTCGCCGGCAAACATCGGCATGAGCGCAGCCGCTGCGATGAGGACGAACGCGATAGCAAAGCGCATCTCTCAGTGCTCCTTGCCGAAAATGCCGGTGACCCGGAACAGGAGGAGCACGGCCATCGGGCCAAACAGCACGAAGTATGAGAACTCAGGCAACAGCCAGCGGCCATAGGCGTCGAGCAGGCCCACAACGATGCTGCCCAGGATGGCGCCTTCGAGACTGCCGAGACCTCCGATGATGACGACGACAAGTGCGAGGACCAGAATGTCCCATTCCGCACCGGGATTGAGCGTGAGGAAGGCGCCGCCGACCACACCGGCTACGCCCGCCAGGAACGAGCCCAGGGCAGACACCAGCACGAACAGACGGTCGACATTGATGCCGTTTGCGTTGACGATTTCGCGGTCGTCGACGCCGGCGCGAACCACGGCGCCGATCTGGGTCTTGTGATAAAGGAGCCACAGGGAGATCGCGACGACGACGCCGAAGATGATCATCGCGAAACGGAATTTCGGATAATACAGGTCGCCGGGCAGCACGACCGAACCCCTGAGATAGGCCGGAAGCTGGATCTTGAGGCTGTCGCCGCCCCAGACTGCAAGACAGACCTCGCCGATGACAAATGCCACGCCGACAGTGAGCAGGACCTGGGCAAGATGGTTATGGCCGGTTCTGCTGATCAGAAAGCGGTCGACCAGAAAACCCAGAACGACAATCGAAAGGCCGCCGCCCAGCAGGGCAAGTTCAAAACTGCCCGTCACGCGGACGATGGACAATCCGATGTAACCGCCGAGCAGGTAATACGCGCCATAGGCCATATTGACCACGCGCATCAGCCCGAATGTGAGTGTGAAGCCGCTGGCGACAAGAAACAGCAACGCGCCAAGCGAGATGCCGTTGATGGCCTGAAGGATGGCGCTTTGCATCAATGAATGAAACAGGTGTGAGACATACGAGGGGGAG
>JAEVZN010000407.1 GCA_023392205.1 Pseudomonadota bacterium | reverse complement strand
GTCCGGGGCCAATATCCGGGAAATAACCGTGCCACACATGGTCGGTGCGCTCGGGGAGAGCGATGCGGCTCGCTTCCTGCCGTCCGGCAGAATCGAAAAGCGAAAGCTCGACCTTCGTCGCATTTTCGGAAAACAGCGCGAAGTTGGTGCCGCGCCCGTCAAAGGTAGCGCCCAGTGGATAACGTGAGCCGCCCGAGAGCTTCTCCCTAGACCTCAGGTACGAAATAGACGGCAGCAAGGGGTGGGATGACAATGTTCAGCTCCGGAATGCCACGCGTCATAACTGCGGTCACGTCCCCGTGGTTCCCTACATTGCTGCCTCCATAAATGGCGGCATCGGAATTCAGGACCTCGCGCCAGCGGCCGGCGAAGGGTACAGGGACGCGATATGAGGTCAGGGTCTGAGGTGTGAAGTTGACAACGACCACGCAACGGTCCGCCTCGCTGCGGCCTTTGCGTTGCCAGGCAAAAATGCTGTTGTCCGCATCGTGCATGACCAGCCATTCGAAACCGTCGGCATCGCAATCCAGCTGGTGCAGGGCCGGAAGCGTCCGGTAAAGGCGGTTTAGATCGCGGATCAGGCTTTGCACGCCCGCATGGCGTGGATCGTCCACAAGATGCCATGGCAGGCTGACATCGTGGTTCCATTCTGTGTCCTGTGCGAACTCGCTGCCCATGAACATGAGCTTCTTGCCCGGATGCCCGAACATGAAAGCGTAATAGGCGCGCAGGTTGGCAAAGCGCTGCCAGTCGTCGCCCGGCATTCGCCCCAGGATTGACCGCTTTCCGTGAACCACTTCATCGTGCGAAAGCGGAAGTATGAAGTTCTCGGAAAACGCGTAATGTAGGCCGAACAGGATCTGTCCGTGATGATGTTTCCGATGAATCGGATCCATCGACATGTAGCGGAGGGTGTCGTTCATCCAGCCCATATTCCACTTGTAGCCGAAGCCGAGGCCGCCCCATTCGATCGGCCGTGAGACCTGCGGCCAAGCGGTGGATTCCTCCGCTGCGGTTGTGGCTTCCGGATAGCCGCCGAACACTTCCGTATTGACCCGGCGCAGGAAGTCGATGGCTTCGAGATTCTCACGGCCGCCGTGCTTGTTGGGAATCCAGCCATCCGACGGGCGGCTGTAATCGAGATAAAGCATGGAGGCGACGGCGTCCACGCGCAGCCCGTCAATTCCGTAACGGCTGAGCCAGAACAGCGCATTGGCCAAAAGGAAGTTGGACACTTCGGTTCGGCCAAAATTGTAGATGAGCGTGCCCCAATCGAGATGCCGGCCCTGCATGGGGTTGAGGTGTTCGTAAAGCGCTGTGCCGTCAAACGACGCCAGTCCGTGGGGATCGTCAGGGAAATGTCCCGGCACCCAATCGAGGAGCACGCCTATGCCGCGGGCATGGAATGCATCCACAAGGGCGACGAAATCGGTAGGCGAGCCGAACCGGCTGGTCGGCGCATAGAGCCCCGTGGGTTGATAGCCCCAGGACCCGTCAAAGGGATGCTCGGCGATGGGCAGCAATTCGACATGCGTGAAGCCCAGATTGGCAACGTAATCCGGCAGGGTTTCCGCCAATTCCCGGTAGGTGAGCCAGCGGTCGCCCTCTGAGGGATTGCGCCGCCAGGAGCCCAGATGGACTTCGTAGATGGACATCGGAGCATCGAGAGCGTTGATGCCGCGCGGTCCGGGCCGGGGCCGGGGCTGCGTCTCCAAATCGACCACGATGGACGCTGTCGAAGGCCGCATCTCCGCGGCGAAAGCCAAGGGATCGGATTTCAACGGAAGCAGGCGGCCGTCGCGGGAGACGATCTCGTATTTGTATTTGTCGCCGGCGCGCGGGCCAGGAATGAAGATCTCCCAATAGCCATTCCCGCGAACCCGCATGGCATGGCGCCGACCGTCCCAGCCGTTGAAATCGCCCACGACGCTGACGCGCTGCGCATTCGGCGCGAACACGACAAAGCCGACGCCCGCCACTCCCTCGATCGTCCAGGGATGGGCGCCGAGCTTGTCGTAAAGATGCAGGTGATTACCTTCGCCGAGCAGATAAAGGTCGAAATCGGAGAGCAGGGGCGGAAACCGATAAGGGTCTTCAAGCTCCACCTGGTGGCTGCCGAAATGAGCCCGCAGGCGATAGCGGTGATCCGCAATCGGTCCGGCAAACAATCCGGCCTGATCGATCTGCGTCAATTCCTGTTCGCGTCCGCCCTTCTCGATGGCAATCACGCGGCTGGCCTGTGGCAGCAGGACGCGCAAAACCGTCCGATCATCTTCCTTATGCGGCCCGAGAAAGCTGAAGGGATCGGAATGCCGGCCGGAGATGATGGCCTTGGCCTGTTCGGACAAGTTCATGCCGCGATCACTCCACGCTGTTTGAGAATACGAAGAGTGGCTTCCAAGGGAATTCCGACCCAGTCCGGCCGGTTGGAGAGTTCGTATTCGATTTCGTACAGGGCCTTCTCGAGCAGGAAGAAGTCCAGAAGAATGCCCTCTGCTTCGGGTTCATGCGGCCAGATTACGGAATCCTTCGCGATCGAACGGTAGGCATCGAGATAGGCCTCGGTCAGCGCAGCGGCCCATTCGCGCGCGCGCAGCGACAACCGTGCATATTCCTCCTCGTCGAGATTGGATAACCGGAGCAAGGCGGCGCTCGCGGCGTAATCGATCGAGCGGCAACAGCCTGCGACATCGCGGCCAGCCGGAGCCTTGTGTCGGCGATCCTCAAGACTGCGGCGCGGTTCGCCTTCGAAGTCGAGGATATACGCATCGTCCTTGACCACGAGCACCTGGCCGAGATGGAAGTCGCCGTGATGCCGGATCTTCATCGCGTCCGGCCGGAGGCTGCGGTGACTGTCGATATAAGACACAATCTCCGCGCGGTTCGTGGTCAGGTCGGCAACCAGCGGCATGATATTCTGCAACTCGGACCGGTTGCGTTCGATCATGTTGGAGACCCGGTCCGCGCGTTCGATCAGCGCATCGGTCCATTTGGCCATGTCGTCGGGTGCAATCGGCTCCGGTGCAAAGGCCGGGATATCGGGACGGCTGGCGAGCGCGAGATGGCATTCGGCGGTCCGAAGACCGATCTGAGCGATGCGGTTCAGCAGCGTGACATGCTCGGAGGCGTCGTCTCCGGACTCCGCCGGAAGCATGTGCTGCTCGTCGAGAAGTCGGTCGAGGGACTGGCCGATGACGGTCCAGGCGTCGCCCTGGTTCTCGACAAAGTCGTGGACCACCGCCAGCGCGCTACGGTGCTCGCCCTCGAGTAATTCCACCGACCCCAGCAGCGCCGGTGCATTCCTGAACGGCGCAAACTCCGCGAAGAAGCGTCCGATCTCGATCTCAGGATGGATACCCTGCGTGACCTTCCGCAAGACTTTCACCACGTAGCGGCGTCCGGCCACCATGCTGGTGTTCGATTGCTCGGCGCCCACGGGATTAACGCTGGTGAAGGTGTCCAGATCTTCGAATGCGGGCGTCCTGCGGAATTCGAGTCTCTGATCGGCGCTGCCGTCCGTGTCGCCCGTAAAGATCTTGCGGATCAATGCCGAGATAAATTCGGGCTCAAGCGCGGCGTCGACAAGGGCACCTTCGCGGGCTTGGCGGCGAACCGCGGCGATCACCTTGCCTGGGCCGGTATCGAGTTCGGTATAGCGCGACCATTGTATCGTCATCGGAAGCTGGTAGCGCTGAACCCCGTCGTCATTGCTGACTTCTGCGATGGCCAGTAGCGATCTGCCGCTCTCCGTATCGACTGGAAATGCGACCGGAATGGAGACGGAATGCCGGCGGGATGCCTTTTCGCCAAACCAGCGCCGATCCATCAGGAAGGTCGCCAGGACCTCCGCCTCAAGCGTACGGCGGTTCCGCCCCGATAGCACCGACTCGACCTGATCGGTGACGACGAGAGTCGTAACCTCGCGCGGCAACTGCTTCTGCTGATGTTCCTCGGGCTCGGCCAGCAAATGAAACCAGAAAAAGCCGTAGGGCGGGAGCGTGACCAGATAGGGCAGGTCGCCAACCCGCGGGAAGCGGGCACGGCCCAGCATCTCCTGAGGAATGCGGCCCTTCCAGGCGGCGAGATCGAGTTCCACCGCCTGAGCGGATCGCGAGAGATTTGCCACACACAGGATTGCGTCGTCTTCGAGCTGACGGACATAGGCGAGCACCGACCGGTTGGTCGGCCGGATGATGGTCAGATTGCCGCGGCCGAAGACCTGACTGGACTTGCGCACACTGATCAGGCGCTTGGTCCAGCTCAGAAGGGACGAGAGCGATCGGGTCTGCGCCTCCACATTGACGGATGCGTAGCCATAGACCGGGTCCATGATGCACGGCAGAAACAAGCGTGCCGGATCGGCACGCGAAAAGCCGCCATTGCGGTCTGGCGTCCATTGCATGGGTGTGCGGACGCCATTGCGATCGCCGAGATAGATATTGTCACCCATGCCGATCTCGTCGCCGTAATAAATGATCGGCGTTCCGGGCATCGACATGAGGATCGAATTCATCAGCTCGATCTTCCGGCGATCGTTGTCCATGAGCGGCGCGAGCCGTCTGCGGATTCCGAGATTGATCCGCGCTCTTGGATCGGCGGCATAGGTGGACCAGAGATAGTCGCGTTCGGCATCCGTGACCATTTCCAGCGTCAATTCGTCGTGGTTGCGCAGGAACATGGCCCATTGGCAATTGTCCGGAATTTCGGGCGTTTGCCGCATGATATCCGTCACCGGAAAGCGGTCTTCCTGCGCAATGGCCATGTAGATACGCGGCATCAGCGGGAAGTGATAGGCCATGTGGCATTCGTCGCCATCGCCGAAATATTGCTGGACGTCCTCGGGCCACATATTGGCCTCTGCCAGCAGCACCTTGCCGGGGGCATAGGCATCCAGTTCGGCCCGCAGTCGCCGGATGATGGCATGGGTTTCGGGCAGGTTCTCGTTGCTCGTCCCGTCGCGTTCGATCAGGTAGGGAACGGCGTGGAGCCGGAACCCGTCGACCCCGGCATCGAGCCAGCGCTTCATCACCTGAACGATGGCGTTGACCACGCGGGGATTGTCGAAATTGAGGTCGGGCTGATGCGAGAAGAAGCGGTGCCAGTAATAGGCGCCGGCCTCATTGTCGTAGGACCAGTTGGATTTCTCGGTATCCGTGAAGATGATGCGGGTGCCGAGATATTTCTGGTCGGTATCGTTCCAGACATACCAGTTGCGCGCACTCGAGCCGGGGGCGCTGCGCTTCGCGCGCTTGAACCAGGGATGCTGATCGGAGGTGTGGTTGATCACCAGCTCGGTGATCACCCGCAAGTCGCGCGCCTTCGCCTCCTGCATGAAGCGGCGGAAATCGCGCATCGTGCCGAATTGCTCGTTGATGCTGCCGTAATCGGCGATGTCATAGCCATCGTCGCGTCCGGGACTCGGATAGAAAGGGAGCAGCCACAAGGTGGTAACGCCGAGATCCTTCAGATAATCCAGGCGCTCGGTCAGGCCTGCGAAATCGCCGATACCGTCATTGTTGCTGTCATTGAATGCCTTGACGTGAAGCTGATAGATGATCGCGTCCTTGAACCACAACGCGTCATCCTGTTCGGACTCTCCAGCGATGAATTGCGGGGCAACATTCATCATCAGGCCACGCACCGGAACAGCATCGCGGGGTCGACTTGCGGATCGATCCATAAGCGCACGCCACCCCATTCCAGCATACGGCGTTCTCCCGTCACGAGATTCTCGATCGCGCGAACCGGCTCGCCGCTACCCATGCGTGCGTCTCCGAAATGCAACCAGAATTCACGCGGCTGTGGCGACAGCGATATCGCGGCGGCGACGGTGTTGGTCTGATCTACAGAGGTCTTCATGAAGCCGATCAGACTGTCGTCCTGAACGTCCAGGAAGCGCAAATTCGAAGTCTGCTCAAAGGCTGTGTTGGCGCGCCGGATGCGGTTGATCTGCGCGAGATAGCCGGAAATGTTGCCGGCCTTATTCCAGTCGCGTGTCCTGATCTCGTATTTCTCCGAGTTCAGATATTCTTCTTTTCCCGGAATCGGCTCGTGCTCGATCAATTCGAAACCATTGTAGATGCCGTAATTCGAGGACAGGGTGGCGGCGAGTGCAGCGCGGGCCTTGAACAGCCACGTTTCTCCGGTTTGCAACTGGACCGGAAGAATGTCCGGCGTCGTCACGAAGAAGTTCGGCCGATAATAGTCGCGTTCGGGATGACGCGTCAGCTCGCTCAGATATTCCTGTAGTTCGGGCTTTGTCGTCCGCCAGGTAAAATAAGTGTAGGATTGGGAGAATCCGAGTTTGGCGAGTACCTTCATCAGTTTCGGACGCGTGAAGGCTTCCGAGAGAAAAATGACATTGCTGTTGCGCCTGTGGACTTCGGCGATCACCCATTCCCAGAACGCCAGTCGCTTGGTGTGCGGATTGTCAATGCGGAAAATCTCCACGCCCTGTTCGACCCAGAACAGAAGCACATCCCGCAACGCCGCCCATAATGCGGCATGATCCTCGCCGGCCAGATCCGGATTGACGATATCTTCGTATTTTTTCGGCGGGTTCTCTGCGTATTTGATCGTCCCATCCGGCCGGCGCTTGAACCATTCCGGATGCTGTTTCAGCCACGGATGATCGGGAGAGCATTGCAC